>NZ_JAPRFV010000003.1:0-286682 GCF_035725965.1 Enterococcus sp. E5-162
AAGTAAGATCCCTGAGAGATGATCAGGTAGATAGGTCAGGAGTGGAAGTACAGTGATGTATGGAGCGGACTGATACTAATCGATCGAGGACTTAACCAATAGGTTAAAAAGAAAAGAACTCGGCAAAAAACTTATATGACTTCAAATCCAGTTTTGAGTGAACAAAATTTACTCAATAAAAGATAACACCACAGTGTGGTGGCGATAGCGAGAAGGATACACCTGTAACCATGCCGAACACAGAAGTTAAGCTTCTTAGCGCCGATTGTAGTGAGGGGTTGCCCCTTGTGAGAGTAGGACGTCGCCACGCTGATGTTATTCCGGCATAGCTCAGTTGGTAGTAGCGCATGACTGTTAATCATGATGTCGTAGGTTCGAGTCCTACTGCCGGAGTAAAAGTAGATGTAAGAAATATCAAAAGATATTTCTTACATCTTTTTGTTTTGAGCAGGACTTTAGATAATTTTATTAATATATGCTAGCATGCTTTTGTAAATAAAAAAAAGAGGGCGTTTGAATATGTATCTTAAAATTACAGATCAAGCACAAGAAAGATTACAAAAATATATTGATGAAGGCGCGACAGTTATTTTAGATTTAGATGATGGCGTGGGCGAATATTCTAAAATGGGTGTGTGCTCTTTAGATACTAGTTTCCGTTTACTTCTTCTTGATAAAGAACAAGGAAAAAATGATTATAAACTACAATTAGATAGTGATATTGGGGAAGTTTATATCAAAGATTATTCAAAAATGTACATGGATGAACACATGACCCTTTCTTTAGATCCACGTCTAGGTGTATTTACTCTTGAAAGTCCAAGTGGTTCTTTAGACAGCCATGTACAATTAGTCGATTTACGACCAGAAAAATTCTCTGGCATGAAACAATAATTTTCTCTTCATTGATCCATGATCCATAAAACTAGTCTCAATCGAGCTACATTGAAAAACATGACAACATTCTTAACTTGGTAAATAAAAAAGACGACACATTTTGTCGTCTTTTTTATTGATTAGCTATTTTCGATAAATGATCACATAGCTTGTGCTATTATTTCTGGCTTTTCTCTATTCAATTCATGTTTTCCGTTTTCGATAAACAGGAGACGGCTATTAGTTGAAACTTTATATAACCGTTTTGCTCCAGGCTTATTTGCATAATCTTTTGTACCGCATAAAATCAATTTAGGAAGTCGTGATGTATGAAGCTGTTTTTTGCAATCTAATGTTTTAAGTAAACGAAGTAGGGTAAGGCTTTGCTTTTTAGACAAACCTAATTTTTTAAACATTTTAAAAGGTACGCATTAAAAATAAACATTCTGGAAAATAAGCAATAAGCGATCAGGAAATTCAAATTGTGGATCAGTTAAATCAATAGAGTACTCGGGGGCACTGAAACATCCATAAAGCAAGTAGCTCCGCTATCGGTTGTCAACAGGGACACTTACTTTAATGTGATTCCATTAATTTGGAGAATAAATGGACTTTCACTCTACTACGATGGTCATCTTGAAAGAATTATCAACCATCGGAAGACCTAACATTTCCTTTTCCAAACCAAATTGATACACAACAAACTCATAACTTCCCGGATCACTTGGCGCTTTGAAAGAAATCTTTCCATTTTGTGGAGTAATTTTATTGGTTTTAGAATCTTTCGATAACCGAATAGGGAAGTTAGAAAGACCATTTAGTTCAATTTGCTTGTTTCCTAATAAGGCAACAAGGACGTATTCCTCCTAATGACACTTCATAATTGCCAACTATCAAGATATCTTCATCCGAACTTTGACTTAATCTTTCAGCTTTTTCGATCAATCTCAGAGTTGCTTGATCAGTACCACCATATTCAGTAGTCGCATTTGCCGTGATACTTAACCCAAAGCTTCCCAATACAATTGTACATAGAACTAATTTTTTAATCATTATGTTCCCTCCTATAAAAAATTTATATTGTTACTAACGTAATTATCTCAGAACATGCCTTTCTTGATAAGAACTCACCAGGTTACATCAATGTAAATCATTGGCTTCGTTAAGGTAACTAGCAGTTGATTTTGGGAGTACATGACTTTTATTAACAAAAATATTTAGAAGGAATTGGATCCAAAGAAGAAGTAAAAGCTCAGGAAAAAATAAGCTCAACTGTACTTGAGCTCGTATTATCAGATAGTATGGACATGAAGGAGCTGACCTATATTAATGAGGAGGAGAGGAAATACATTTAATAGTTGAAGAAATTGAGCGTCTGGGTAGAGTTGGTGCTAGAACTTATCGTTTCTCTAAAGCTTCTTCTGGAAATTGGCCCGTTTCCTATGACGTTCGTGTAAATGGCAGACAGCATATTATATCTACCTCGGATTTAAGTATTTCAGTACCTAGAGGGAATATTATTTCTAGAACTTTAACCCATAATAATAAACGGATGATTTCTAATGGTCAACTAGTTGTAAACTAAACAAGAGGTAATGATTATGGAATTAGCAGTGAAATTAAAGTATTCATAGAAAAAAGAGAGGGGTTTTTCAAGAAGATGTTGCAGAGCCGTTAAATATTACGCGACAATAAGAGTCGAGCAATCGATTGGATGAATTTTTTTATTCGCAGACTAACTGAAAAATTCTTTTTTTGTTTAAAATAAAAACAGTTTTGTGGGATTTTCGTGGCATAAAATAAAAAACAGCGCAGACACATGGTTAAACCAACATGTTGCACTGTTTAAGGAAGCCACTTGCCGGGCTTGAACCGGCGACCTCTTCCTTACCATGGAAGCGCTCTACCAGCTGAGCTAAAGCGGCATTATCATTAATACAAATAATAGGATAACGAATATTAATGTATTTGTCAATATATTTTTTATCAAAAAAATGTGTTTTTGTACTAATGAAACAATTCTTAGAAAAAAGTAAAAATAACAAAAAATGCTAACGGTTTCTTCGAGAATATAGTAAAAAATTTTAAAAAAAGTATTGCGTTATTTGAAAGAAATTGATATTATATTCATGTACTTGATTCCGGCATAGCTCAGTTGGTAGTAGCGCATGACTGTTAATCATGATGTCGTAGGTTCGAGTCCTACTGCCGGAGTAAATAAAGCTTATGCAAAGAAAAAGAAATCCAATCACTTGGGTTTCTTTTTCTTTTATTATTATGATGAATCAATCTTTCTGTTTTTGTCACGTATGTTGTAATCTTTACGAAAGAGTAGAGTTGGCTACTCATAATCAACCATACTTCCCATCATCGCTAAATACGAAATAAATCAGCATTCCTACACCAATCAAAGCACAAACTGCACCAAGAAAAGGAATGACATTCCCAAAGTTATCTGTATTCATAAGTATGCCACCACCCACAAACAAAAAGCCGCCAGCAATCAGGTTTTTCATTTTATTCATTCTCCTTTCTTACGTTATAGTATTTCCTTCTTTCAATGAGTATTTTGAAAGCTATCTTATTGTATGATGTTCTTCTAGACCTTTTCTTTATTATACAGTCCATTTTCGTTATCTCATAGGAATATTCTTTTTTATTTGAAAATTATTGTATACCGTATGACATTTTTCTTCATGAAGTTGTAAGTATATTCTCATTCAAATGAAAATTTCATCATAGAAGAGATTGTATTTCTAAATTCTTAAGAGTAAAATACGAAGTGTAACTTGGATTTGGAAGGATGATTGGATGAAAGCTATTACACCGGATATGACAACAAAATTTGACAAACAGTTTCAAGCAAATAACAAACAGCAGGCGTTGCAGCGGGCTGTCGTGAAGAACGGGATTACTGCTTCTGCTGAAAATATTTCAGCACATGTGGCGAATACACCAGTATTTTCTATTGATTTAGCTACAGGCAAAGTGGCTAATCAGATGCAATCGGGTCGTTGTTGGATGTTTGCTGCATTGAATACGTTCCGTCACAAAATGCTGAATCAATTCCATTTAAAAGAGTTTGAATTATCACAAAATTACACTTTTTTCTGGGATAAATATGAAAAGGCAAATTACTTCTATGAAAACATTATTGCAACTGGAAAAGAGGCTATTGATAGCCGAAAAGTGGCTTTCTTGCTAACTACTCCTCAACAAGATGGCGGTCAATGGGATATGATCGTTTCATTATTCCAAAAATACGGTGTTGTGCCTAAATCGGTAATGCCGGAAAGTGCGAATAGTTCAAATTCTCGAGATTTGAATAACTACTTGAACAAACTACTGCGTAAAGATGCAGTTGTGTTACGCGAAATGGTTGCTCAAGGAGAAACATTAGACGCTATTGAAGAAAAAAAAGAAGAAATGCTAGAAAGTATTTATAACTTCTTAGCCATCTCATTAGGAACACCTCCAAAAGAATTCGATTTTGAGTACCGCGATGAAGAACAAAACTATCATCTTGACCGAGGACTGACGCCACAAATTTTTTATGATAAATACATCGGTGTAAAATTAGATGATTATATTAGTGTGATCAATGCACCAACAAAAGACAAACCATTCAATCGTTCTTATACAGTAGAGATGCTAGGGAATGTCGTTGACGGGAAAGAAGTTAAATACCTGAATGTTGATATGGAAACTTTCAAAAAATTAGCGATTGCTCAGCTTGAACAAGGAGAATCTGTATGGTTTGGTTGTGATGTAGGACAATCTTCTACTAGAACCAGTGGCATCATGGCCTTAGATGCTTATTCGATGGATGATCTATTCGATACGGATTTCACAATGACTAAAGCTGAACGTTTGGATTTTGGTGAAAGTTTGATGACCCATGCGATGGTATTGACTGGCGTTGATTTAGTGGACGGACAATCAACAAAATGGAAAGTCGAAAACAGCTGGGGCGAAAAAGTTGGAAAGAACGGTTTCTTCGTTATGAGTGATGCTTGGATGGACGAATATACGTACCAAATCGTTGTCAGAAAAGATTTGTTGACGAAAGAGCAACTAAATGCGTTCAATGAAGAACCAATTATGCTAGCTCCATGGGATCCAATGGGTGCTTTAGCATAGGTAAATAGTTCAATAAAGAGTATGCTATAGATAAAAAGAGCTGGCTTAAGTCAGCTCTTTTTTATCTATAAAGTCCATCTCCTGATTTTTATGATCCCTGTGCTATAATTCTAAATAAAGGGATAAGGATTGGAAATAATCCTTTTATCATGAAACAAGTAGGATGACAAAATAGAATAAAATTGGGAGTAGGGGGAAAAGTCATGGATATCCAAACTGTTTTATCTGATCTGAAACTAAATGGGAAAGTGATTCCAGTTGTTGGCGGCGATGTGAATCAAACTTATCGTATAAAAACAGATCAACGTGCTTATTTTTTGAAAATCCATCCGAATGTAAAAAAAGATTTTTTTGAAGCAGAAGTAGATGGGTTAAAAGAGCTAGCTACATTCGTACGTGTACCAGATACCTACATGCTGGGTGAAACAAGTGAAGGCGCTTATTTGTTAATGGAATGGATCGAGCCGGGAAAAGGAGATCAACGAGATCTTGCTGTAGCTTTAGCTAAACTCCATCAGCAAACAGCGCCACAATTTGGTTTTCGAAAAGATAACTATCTAGGTACACTTATTCAGAAAAATTCTTTTGAAGAAGATTGGTGGATTTTTTTCTTTAAAAATCGGCTTGAAGCCCAGATTTCTTTAGCGGAAGAAACGAATCGTTGGAATGTACAGCGGCAAGAAAAGTATCTGCAATTTAAAGAACGAGTATTGAAATCGGTTGAACCCAAAAAGATCACTCCACGCCTCTTGCATGGAGACCTGTGGAGTGGTAATGTGTTCTTTGACCAGCAAGGACATCCAATTTTTGTCGATCCGGCTGTTTCTTATGGGAATCGGGAACAAGACATTGCAATGATTCAGTTATTCGGCGGTTTCCGACCGGAATTTTTAGATGCCTATCAAACTATATTTCCATTAGAAGAGGGATGGGAAGATCGACTACCGATTTACCAGTTATATTATCTTTTGGCACATTTGAATATGTTTGGAGAAAGTTACGGTTCCCAAGTAGATCAATTACTAGAAAGTTTTTAAGAGGAGGGCGTGTTTTTGGCAAAGAAATATACCAAAAAGCATGAAGTTTCATATTATGAGTGTGACATCAATCAAACGATGACATTTCCTTCGATGTTAGGAGTAGTTATCAAAACATCTGAAGATCAAAGCGACCAGTTGGGAAGAGGCAGTGAATTCGTCAATAGCTTTGGACTGACTTGGGTCATCACGAATTATTCTATGGAGATTAATCGTCTGCCTAGAGTCGGTGAAGTAATTTCAGTAACGACTCAAGCCATGGAGTACAATAAGTTTTTCTGTTATCGGAACTTCTGGATCCATGATGAAGATGGGGAAGAATTAGTCAAAATAGAATCTGTTTTTGTATTGATGGATTTTGTGAATCGAAAAATGAGCAGTGTTAATGAAGAAATCATTGCTCCTTTTGAGAGTGAGAAGATCAAAAAAATCAAGCGTCAGGAAAAAATTGAAAAGATTGATTCGGGCTTCATGTTGCCATATCGTGTTCGTTTTTATGATATCGATAGTAATCAGCATGTTAATAATGCGATGTATTTTAATTGGATCATTGATGTATTGGGATATGACTTTTTGACTACGCATGTTCCAGAAAAAGTAATTATTCGATTTGATAAAGAAGTAGAGTACGGGAATGAGATCGAAAGCCATTTTGAACAAGTCCCAACCGAAAATGGTATCAAAACAAAACATGAAATCCGAATGCAAGAACAGCTGTATTGTGAAGCCAATATTCTATGGAAAAATAAATAAAAAAGAGGTTGTGACAGAAGTGGTCAGCTTCAAGAAATAAGAAGAAATTTACGGAAATTGTTTCTCAAATTTTTGTGAAATTTCGGCTTAGTTTTCGAAGAAGCTACTTTTGTCACAGCCTCTCTTTTTAAGTTTAGCTATCAGATATTGATGGTTAGTTTTGGATAAACGAAATCAATTCTTCGCCCGTCAAACCATAGTTTACGGCAATCAATAGTTTTAAACGTGCTTTTTGACTATTGATGCTGTTGCAGAAAATAATCCCCATTTCTTCTAGTTCTTTTCCTCCGCCTTCATAATCATAAACAGGCTCTGCGATTCCATTGAAACAACGAGAAACAAGTACTACAGGAATTTTTTGGACAAGAAGCTTTTCTAAAGCTGCTAAGGCTTGAGGAGGGAGATTTCCGGCACCTAAAGCTTCAATGACTAGACCGTCTACTTTCGTATGGGCGATTGCTTCCAATAAGTCTCCTTGCATCCCAGCATATGCTTTAACAATTGGGATAGTCCCATTTACAGCGGAAATATCCAGCCGCTTTGTTTCTAAAAGTTCTTGTAAGAATAAGATTCGATTCTTAGTTACTAAACCGATTGGTCCCAATGTAGGCGTTCGGAAAGTAGCAACATTTGTGGTGTGGGTCTTTGTCACGTAGCGTGCAGAATGAATCTCATCGTTCATGACCACTAATACACCCTTATCTACCGCTTCTTCACAGCTTGCGACGCGAATAGCACTTTCAAAATTATAGAGGCCGTCACTTCCAAGTTCGTTACTTGAACGCATTGCCCCAGTCAAAACAATTGGTAATTTGTCACCAATCGTTGTATCAAGAAAAAAGGCAGTTTCTTCTAATGTATCCGTACCGTGTGTAATCACCACTCCGAATATACCTGATTCATAAGCGGACAAGATACGTTCTTTTAATACCAACATGTGAGAAGGCATGATGTGTGGTGAGGGAAGATTGAAGATATCTTCAACTAAGAGTTCCACATGCTCAGGTATCGTGATTTCTGCATCTAATAACGGGTTTGCCACATCAGGACTAACACCGCCAGTGAGCATGTTTTCTTTCATGGCGATCGTTCCGCCGGTGTGCAGTACAAGTATTTTTTTCATTTTACAGACTTCCTTACGAATAATTTTGCATAGCCGTTAAATCTTATTGTATACTATATAAAAGAGTTTTGCTATCAGTGAAGAATAACAATAGCCAGACTTATTATAAAAAAGCTACTCTTACTTAAACGAAGAAGACTCGACCTTGACCTCTTAATGCACGGAGTATTTGGTTGAGTTTCTTTTACAAAAAAGTAGTCAAGAGAAAACAATTACGAAGGTGGTCGAAAATGATCAGAATCGGATTAACATCGTTTAAAGAACATGACAAATTAACTGGCAAAAAGAATAACACTCTGTATGAATATGCCGGATTTCTACCCTTAGTGGAATTAGATACTGCTTATTATGGGATTCCTCGAAAGTCCTCTGTTGAGAATTGGATAAACGAAGTACCTGAATCTTTTCGCTTTGTAGTCAAAGTCTATCAAGGGATCAGCGGTCAAGGAGATTGGAAGCCTTATTATCAGACAGAAGAAGAGATGATTACGCATTTTTTAGATGTCATGTCGCCAATGGTAGAAGCTGGAAAGCTTTTTTGCTTTTTAATTCAATTCCCCTCTTCATTCAAGTGTACAAAAGAAAATGTCCAATACTTGCGCAAACTTAGAAAGTGGTTTGAGGGTTATCCTGTTGCTGTAGAATTGCGGGACTATTCTTGGTATAGCGATGAATTTCTTGAACGTACGAGAAACTTTATGTCTCGAGCCGCTTTTTCTTTAGCCATCATTGATGAGCCGCAGCTGCTGAATACAACGATCCCTTTTGATCCATTTGTAACCAATCCGAACTTTGCTCTTTTTCGATTTCATGGCAGGAATGCTCAGGGATGGCAAGCAAATGATAAAGATTGGCGCAAAAAAAGAACATTGTATCGTTATTCAGAAAAAGAACTACAAGAACTAGCATGTGAAGTCAAAGCAGTTGATTCTAAGACAAAAGAGATAGGTGTGATTTTTAATAACAATTCTGGCGGGGATGCGGCTGAAAATGCATTAGCACTGCAAAAAATATTAAATATCCAGCCGGATGGACTTAATCCAACTCAAATGGATCTGTTTTAAGGGCTTATTTTATTCATGAAAGGGGCGAAGTCTATGATCAAAGCTATTTTTTTTGATATTGACGGAACATTGGTCACCAATCGTTCAAAAGCATTGGAATCAACAAAACAAGCAATTAACTATGCTCGGAAAAACGGCATTTTATGCGGTGTAGCAACGGGGCGCAGCCCAATAAAGATCAAAGAAATCATTGATGATTTGGAATTAGATATGTATGTCGTGTATAATGGTCAACTGGTTTTTACTGCAGATCGAACGATTATCGACCACCCTTTTGAACAAAAAGTATTGGAACATATTGTTGAATTTGCAGATGCTAACCATCGACAAATCGTTTTTGGTGCGAGAAATCGGCTAGATGGATCAACAACGATGCTATTAGGACAATCGATTTTTATCAAGCGGCTAGTCAGCTTTTTACCGCGTAAATTCCCGGTACGTCTGATGAAAAAAGTCCTCCAGCTTTTTAGCCCTCATCGGCAAAAGGACCGTTATGAAACATTAGAGATATTAAAAGAACCAATTTACCAATGTATACTGCTTAGTCCGGAGTCAGAACAGAAAAAGTTAGAACATCTATTTCCCGAGTGTACCTTCCAACGTTCAAATACGTATACTGTAGATATCATCCCAAAAGGTGGTTCAAAATTGCTAGGCATCCAAGCTTTCGCAAATGCTGTCGGAATTGAGATGGAAGAAATCATGGCATTCGGCGACCATTACAATGATATCGAGATGCTGAAAGGTGTAGGAATTGGAGTGGCTATGGGAAATGCTCAGATTGAAGTAAAACATGCCGCAGATTTTGTGACCCAATCAAATGAAGAAGATGGCATATACGAAGGACTGAAACACTTTGGTCTGATTTATTAGTCAATGAAAGAAGGAAAACATTAGTATGGAATCAGAGACACCTTTTCAAAAAGTAGAAGCATTTCACAAAATTTTTGATCCAAGAAGACCAGAAATCCCCACAGCTTTTACTGCGATGGAGGCTCATACACGTGCTGCATTCAAAATAGAAGAACTTGTTGAATTTGTTGCAGCTACCTCACCAAGTAAAGAACAACTACATGAAGCTGTTACTCTGCTACACGAAGCATTAGATAAAGCAGAAGAAAAAATACTTGATAAAACAGAGTGGGGAAGTGACCCACTGATTGAACAAGTAGATGCACTGACAGATATCCTTTACTTTACTTACGGTTCTTTTTCATTATTGGGAATAGCGCCTGATCGAATATTTGATATCGTCCATCAGGCAAATATGGGAAAATTGTTTCCAGATGGAAAACCTCATTATGATCCTGTAACAAATAAAGTATTGAAACCTGAGAACTGGCAGATGGAGTACGCGCCAGAGCCTAAAATCGCGGCAGAAATCCAACGACAGATTCAAGAAGCTCTTGCTAGGAAAAGCTCTGCTGATAGGAGTGCATGCACAAACGAAACAGAGTGATCAGTACGTCACTATTTTTGTTATCTTTATACGATGAAAAACAAAAGATTTTCGTTTAAGTTAGTGAATGCATGAAAATAGTATGCTATAATCTAGAATAGATGTCTTTTGCACGAGAGACGTATTATTTGGATTTATGCCAAGCAGAACGCCATCTGTTGCATAAAAAGATGCATACTGAAAACGGAGGAACCATAAATGGGAAATAATGTTATCATCGGAATCGTCATTGCAATCATTATAGTCGCCATTGTCGTCTTTTTGGTTAGTTACTTGATGAAGAAAAAAAACCAAGATCGATTGGATGCCTTAGAAAAACGCAAGGAAGAATTATTTGACTTGCCAGTGATTGAAGAAGTCGATGATGTTAAAAAAATGCATCTGGTTGGGCAAAGCCAAAATACCTTTCGTGAATGGAGTCAAAAGTGGAATGACATATCTACTTCCTCATTCGCTGAATTAGAAAGTCAAATTTTTGAAGTGGAAAACCTCAATGAAAGTTTTCGGTTCTTAAAAGGAAAAAAAGCAGTTGTTGAAGCAGAAGCAACAATGGACCAAATGGAGAAACAAGTAACGGAAATCCGTGAAGGTCTGAAGGAATTGCGAGAAACAGAAGAACGCAACTCATTAGCTGTCCAGCAGGCGCTTGATGTCTATGAAGAACTGAAAGAAAAAGTCAGAGAAGACGAGCATGAATATGGACCAGCTCTTTTTGAATTGCAAAAACAGATCAAGATGATCGAAAAAGAATTTACGCAATTCGTGACTTTAAATACTTCCGGCGATCCTGTAGAGGCCCGCGAGGTTTTAGATAAAGCAGAAAAACATACGTATGAAGTGGAAGCTCTGATGAAAAAAATTCCACCACTGTATGAAGATCTCCATACGACTTTCCCTGAACAACTTGAAGAAATCAGTGATACTTATGAGAAATTAATGGAAGAACAATATGTATTCCCTGAAGAAGATCTTGCTGAAGATATCGCAAAAGTAAGTCGAAGAATTGAAAATTCATTAGCCAATCTTGAAAAAACAGAAGTTGAAACGGTCGAATTCGAAAACCGAGAAACAGCTGATTTGATTGATTCGCTATATGACATCTTAGAACGAGAAATGGAAGCTCAGAGATATGTAAAAACTAACCAATCAACGATTGCAGAGTATATCAAACATACAACGAAGAATAACCGTCAATTATTGATTGAGTTGGATCACACCGCTCAAAGCTATACATTGAATCACAATGAAATTGGTCGTGTACGAGGTTTCCAAACTGAAGTGGAAGAAATGGAACGTCAAAATGAACAGATGATTCCACAGATCCGCCAACACGAAATCCCTTATTCAGAAGTGCGTACGTTCTATAAAACAGTCTTCAAGGTCTTAGAAGATATCGAAACGCAACAAGTAGAGATCGACGACTCATTACATGAATTGAGAAAAGGCGAAAAAGAAGCGCAAGAAAAGATCGATACATTCGAATTTAAATTGCGTAGTTTGAAACGTTTTGTAGAGAAACAACGTTTGCCTGGCTTGCCGAATGATTACCTAGAATTCTTTTTTGTTGCTACTGATCGTATTGAAGAACTAAGTGTTGTCTTGAATAAAATTCGAGTAAACATGGAGGAAGTCAATCGTTTAGTTGCTCTATGCGAAGAAGATCTAGAATTATTAGATAAGAAGACACATGATCTAGTAGATGCAGCAGCACTAACGGAGCAAATGCTCCAATATGCAAACCGTTATCGTCATACACACGAAGAAGTTCGAGAAGCGATTGATAAAAGTTACTATTTATTCAATAAAGAATATCATTATCAAGAAGCATTAGACGAAATTGGTACAGCATTAGAGCGAGTAGAACCAGGTGCTTTCAAACGCATCGAAGATTTTTATTTTAATCATCCAGACTTAGTATAAAGCAAAAAAGTAGCAATCATGCAAGAACAAGACAACCATCCGTCTTGTTCTTGTCTTTTTTTTATGTCTATCTGAAAGAGGAAACAAGTGAAAATTCCACCTGCTCTTGAAAGCACCTTGGACAACCGTTATAATAGAAAAGAATTTCAAAAAAGAGGGGTTTCTTATGATATATTTTGATAACAGTGCAACGACCCCAATCTTTCCGCAAAGCTTAGATGCATATGTAAAAACCAGTCAGCGGATTATTGGGAATCCATCAAGTCTTCATGATTTGGGCAATCAAGCTAATCGGTTGTTGCAGCAAGCAAGAAAGCAGATCGCTGATTTGATCCATGCAGAGCCAGAAGAAATCTTTTTTACTTCAGGAGGAACAGAAGGAGATAACTGGGTATTAAAAGGAACGATGATTGAAAAAAGAGAGTATGGGAATCATATGATCATTTCAGGAATCGAACATCCGGCAGTCAGTGAGACGGCCGAACAATTAAAAGAATTAGGAATCGAAGTAAGTATCGCCCCAGTAGATAAACGCGGATTTGTACGTGTTGACGAATTGAAAAAATTAATAAGAAAAGAGACAGTTTTGGTCTCTGTTATGGCTGTGAATAATGAAGTAGGATCGATTCAGCCCATCCAGGAAATCAGTGATCTTTTGGATGATTTCCCTAAAATTCATTTCCATGTAGATGCTGTTCAGGCAATCGGAAAAGTACCATTCTCGCAATGGTTGACAGGGAGAGTGGATTTTGCAACATTTTCAGCCCATAAATTCCATGGCCCACGGGGAACTGGTTTCATTTATTGGAAAAAGGGTCGTCGTTTAGCACCATTACTGACAGGTGGAGGTCAGGAAAGAAATCAACGAAGTGGGACAGAAAATGTTCCAGGTATTGTGGCTATGGCTAAAGCTTTACGTTTATCATTAGAGATAAAGGAACAAAAACCTGAGCAGACACAACGCTTAAAAGAAGCTTTAATCAATGCGTTGAAGTCGTATGATAAAGTGACGATCTTTTCAGAAGGAACCGACTATGCGCCGCACATTTTATGTTTTGCTCTAAAAGGAATTCGTGGTGAAGTTCTCGTCCATGCTTTAGAGGAAAAACAAATATTTGTTTCTACTACTAGTGCCTGCTCCTCACGTAAACATATGGCAAGCAGTACATTGCACGCGATGCATGTACCAAATGATTTGGCTACATCTGCTATTCGAATCAGCCTAGATGAAAATAATTCATTAGCAGAAGTGGAGCAATTTATGATTATTTTCAAGCAGCTTTATAAGAAATTTTCTGTAATCAATTAAAAGAGGAGTGTTCTTGTGAAATACAGTGAAATTATGGTCCGTTATGGAGAGCTTTCGACAAAAGGAAAGAATCGAAAAAGCTTTATCATGCAACTAGCACAAAATGTCAGACAAGCTTTGAAAGAATTTCCAGAAATCAAAATCCATGCTGATCGCGACCGGATGCATCTTTTGTTGAATGGTGCAGACAGTCAGCTAGTTATTCCAAAACTAGCAAAAATATTTGGGATCCAAAATTTTTCTCCGAGTATTCGGGTAGAAAAAGATGTTGAAGTTTTGAAACAAGCTGTTCAAGACATCATGAAAGAAATTTATACAGGGAAAGAAACATTTAAAATTATCGCTAAAAGAAGCGATCACCAATTTGAATTGACAAGTAATGAATTGAATCAAACATTAGGCAATGCTGTTTTTGATATTTTCCCTCATATCCAAGTTCAAATGCGTCAGCCCGATATTCCATTACGTGTAGAGATTCGTCGTGACGGCGCTTATCTGTCGTATGAAACGATCAAAGGAGCTGGCGGGTTGCCTGTAGGAACAAGCGGAAAAGGAATGCTCATGCTTTCTGGCGGGATTGATTCTCCTGTTGCAGGATATTTTGCAATGAAGCGGGGAGTGGAAATCGAAGCTGTTCATTTTGCTAGTCCGCCGTATACAAGTGAACAAGCACTGCAAAAAGCAAAAGACTTAACAGCGAAACTAGCGCCTTATGTAGGAACAATCCATTTTATTGAAGTGCCATTTACCGAGATTCAAGAAGAAATCAAAAAATCAGTGCCACAAGGATATTGGATGACGATCACTCGTCGAATGATGTTGCGGTTGACCGATGAAATTCGCCGTATTCGTCATGGTCTAGTTATTTTGAATGGCGAATCATTAGGTCAAGTGGCTTCGCAAACCTTGCAAAGTATGGTGGCTATCAATGAAGTAACGAATACGCCAATCATTCGGCCTGTAGCGACAATGGATAAACTTGAAATCATTGAAGTAGCGGAACAGATCGATACATTTAATCTTTCTATCCAACCTTTTGAAGACTGCTGTACGATTTTTGCGCCTCCACAGCCAAAAACACGCCCTCAACTGGAAAAGGTCCATCAATATGAAGAGCGTTTAGCAATAGATGAAATGATCCAACGTGCATTAGCTGGTTTGAAGATGGAAGAGATACAAGCAGAATCTTCTAATGAAAAAACTGAAGAATTTTCAGAATTGCTATAAGTGGTTGTGAAATTAGTGTTTTGAACTAATGTCGAAGATTAGCTGATAAATGATAAAAAAATTTCCCATGAAATAGCGACCCAAATAGTTAATTTTTGGGTCGTTTTATTTGTCTCACACCCTTTTCCTTCCTACCTGTAACCTTGCTCCCGTGTTAGAAACATGTTACACTAAATATGTGAAATTATTAACAAGGAGCGTCGTTATGCGAGAAAAAACAGATACACTGCCAAAAGCAACTGCGAAAAGGTTACCTTTATATTTACGCTACTTAAAGATGCTGGATGACTCAGGCATAAGTAGAATCAAATCAAATGAGTTCAGCGAAATCACCCAAATTCCTTCTGCAACGATCCGCAGAGACTTCTCGCAATTAGGCGAGCTAGGCAGAAGCGGATATGGCTATGATGTCCCTTTCCTTATCGATGTATTCAATAATATCCTTAATACTAAAGAAGAAAAACGAATCGCATTAGTTGGATACGGAAATCTTGGCAAAGCATTGAAACACAACAATTTTAGAAGAAATGAAAATCTAAATATCGTGTGCGTCTTTGATAATGATCCAGCACTGATCAATCGAGTCATTGATGGAGAAATGATCTATCCGATTGATCGTTTCGCAGAGATAGCCAAAGCAAAAAATGTGACAGTAGCAATCTCTACGGTACCAAGTAAATATTCACAATCTGCTATTGATGAAATTGTCAAAGGGAATGTAACCGCTATCCTTAACTTTGCACCTGACCGAGTAACTGTCCCAGCTTATGTCAATGTTCAATACATTGATTTGACAACCGAGTTACAGACGCTTATTTACTTTGATGAGAATTACTCAGAAGTTTTTTCTTAGGAAAATTTGAGTAGGCTTATTGATCTTGCAAGGATCCGTCGTAATTCTTTCAAAAATTTTTTAATACTAAATGAAGTGGTTTTTTCACGACCACTTGTTGACTAAAAAAAAAAACCATTGTAGAATGAAGCATAACGCTGAACAAGAGGAGTAACTGGCACATTCATTCTTAGAGAGAGAACTATCTGCTGAAAGGTTCTCAATGACAACCAGTGAAGGTAGCTTGGGAGTTTCTGTCTTGAATGGAGTAGAGATAGACGAGTCGTGATCGTTAACTCACTTGAGAGGCAATAATGATTGATTATTGCAATTTAGGTGGTACCGCGTAAATCATACGTCCTAAAATACGAAAGTATTTTAGGACGTTTTTTAGTTTAAAGGAGGAAAACAGCATGACGGAAGAAAATAATCTATCAACAAAATATAACCCGCAAGAAGTTGAAGCTGGACGTTATCAGCATTGGTTAGAACAAGATTTGTTTAAACCGAGTGGAGATAAAAAAGCAAAACCTTATTCAATCGTGATCCCACCCCCAAATGTTACCGGAAAACTTCATTTAGGGCATGCTTGGGATACGACCTTGCAAGATATGCTGATTCGTCAAAAGAGAATGCAAGGATATGATACTTTATGGTTGCCTGGTATGGACCATGCAGGAATCGCGACACAAGCAAAGGTAGAAGCAAAGCTTAGAGAGCAAGGAATTTCTCGCTATGATCTAGGTCGTGAAAAGTTCATCGATCAAGTGTGGGAATGGAAAGAAGAGTATGCAAGTCATATCCGTGAACAGTGGGCTAAAATGGGATTATCTTTAGATTACAGCAGAGAACGTTTTACATTAGATGACGGATTATCTGAAGCAGTACGTAAAGTTTTTGTTACCTTATATGAAAAAGGGTTGATCTATCGCGGTGAATACATCATCAATTGGGACCCTCAAGCACGAACAGCTCTATCTGATATCGAAGTCATTCATAAAGACATTGAAGGCGCCTTTTACCATATGAGCTATGAACTGGCAGATGGATCAGGCGTAGTAGAAATTGCGACGACCCGGCCAGAAACGATGTTGGGAGATACGGCGATTGCTGTTCACCCAGAAGACGAGCGTTATCAAGCGCTGATCGGCAAAAAAGTGATTCTACCTTTAGTCAATAAAGAAATCCCAATCATTGCAGATGAATATGTAGATATGGAGTTTGGGACAGGTGTAGTAAAAATCACTCCAGCACATGATCCAAACGACTTTGAGGTAGGTAATCGTCATGATCTCCCACGAGTGAATGTGATGGATGATGATGGCACGATGAATGAACTAGCAGGAAAATATGCTGGAATGGATCGTTTTGCTGCTCGTAAAGCAATCGTGCAAGATCTAAAAGAAATCGGCCGATTGATCAAAATCGATACGATGGTCCATAGTGTGGGACATTCCGAGCGGACAGGTGTCGTTGTCGAACCTCGATTGTCTACTCAATGGTTTGTAAAAATGGCGCCGTTAGCAAAAAAAGCCATTGATAACCAAGAAACAGATCAAGCAGTGGAATTCTTCCCTCCAAGATTCAATCAAACATTTTTACGTTGGATGGAAAATGTCCATGACTGGGTAATTTCACGACAATTATGGTGGGGACATCAAATCCCTGCATGGTATCACAAAGAAACAGGCGAAATGTATGTAGGAATGGAAGCACCAGCTGATAGTGAAAACTGGGTCCAAGATCCGGATGTTTTAGACACTTGGTTTAGTTCAGCATTGTGGCCTTTTTCAACGATGGGCTGGCCAGACACGGAAAGCGAAGATTATAAGCGGTACTTCCCTACTAGCACCTTAGTAACTGGTTATGACATCATTTTCTTCTGGGTAAGCCGAATGATCTTCCAAAGTTTGGAATTTACTGGCGAACGACCATTTGAGAATGTCTTGATCCATGGATTGATTCGTGACGAACAAGGGCGGAAGATGAGTAAATCATTAGGTAATGGGATCGATCCGATGGAAGTAATCGAAAAGTATGGAGCAGATGCTCTTCGTTGGTTCTTATCGAATGGTTCTGCACCAGGACAAGATGTTCGCTTCAGCTATGAAAAAATGGATGCTTCATGGAACTTTATCAATAAAATCTGGAATGCTTCACGTTTCGTTATCATGAATATCAAAGGTATGACCGTAGAAGAGATCGATTTATCTGGAGAAAAATCAGTGGCTGACCGTTGGATTCTTACACGTTTGAACGAAACAGTCGCACGTGTAACTGAATTATTTGATCGTTTTGAATTTGGTGAAGCCGGTAGACAACTGTATAACTTTATCTGGGATGATTTTTGTGACTGGTATATCGAAATGAGCAAAGAAGTACTTTATGGAGATGATGCTGTTTCAAAACAAACAACACGTAGTATCCTAGTCCATACCTTGGATCAGATTTTGCGTTTGTTGCATCCAATCATGCCATTCGTCACAGAAGAAATATGGGAACATATTCCTCATCAAGGAAATTCTCTAGTAGTAGCAGAATATCCTGTGGTACGTCCAGAGTTTGACGATGAAACTGCTTCTAAAGGAATGGAAGTATTGAAGGAATTGATTCGAGCCGTTCGAAATATTCGTTCAGAAGTGAATACACCATTGTCTAAACCAATTACGCTATTAATCAAAACAAACGATGCTAAAATCGATCAATTTTTAGTTGAAAATACAAGCTACATCGAACGCTTCTGCAACCCAGAAGAGTTGACGATATCAAGTGAGATCACTGCACCAGATCTAGCGATGTCAGCTGTTCTGACAGGTGCAGAAATCTTCTTGCCGTTAGCAGGATTAATCAATATCGAAGAGGAAATCAAACGATTAGAAAAAGAACTGGAAAAATGGACAAGCGAAGTGAAACGTGTCCAAGGAAAACTTTCTAATGAACGGTTTGTTTCTAATGCGCCGGAAGAAGTAGTAGAGGCAGAACGTGCAAAAGAAAAAGATTATTTAGAGAAGCAAACGGCTGTCAAAGAACGAATCGAAAGTTTGCGTACTATTCAATAAAAGCGGGGAATACCACTTATTCCGAATAAGGGGATGTGACATGATTATTGTCGCATCCTCTTTTTTAGTCTACTCTGATTACTTAGAAAAAAGAGCGATTTATCATGTATCCGGAGCAGATTTTTTTCTCTATCGTCCTTTTATTTTTCTTATGTCTTCTATTTGTTATAATAAAAGAGAAATGGGGGAATTGTTGATGACGATTGAAGAAGCAATAGAATGGATCCATAGTCGATTACCATTTGGTTCACGTCCTGGTCTTGACCGAGTCGAAGCTTTATTAGAAGTGGTAGGTCATCCGGAGAGGAAAGTAAAAACGATCCATATCGCTGGAACAAACGGAAAAGGGTCTACTGTAGCCTATTTGAGAAGCCTATTAGAAGAAGCTGGTCTGATAGTTGGAACGTTTACTTCACCTTATATCGAAACGTTCAATGAACGGATTGCAATCAATGGCAAAAGTATCCCAGACAATGACTTGATCCAGCTTGTAAAAAAATATCAGCCGCTGATCAAACAACTTGATCAATTTGAAGCAGTAGCTGGTATCACTGAATTTGAGACATTAACAGCAATGGCATTTGATTATTTTTTGATGAAGAAAGTAGACGTAGCGATTATTGAAGTGGGCTTAGGTGGCTTATTGGATTCTACCAATGTAGCTGTACCGATGCTAACTGGAATAACAACGATTGGGCTTGATCATACCGAGATACTTGGAGAGACGATTGGAGAAATCGCTGCGCAAAAAGCAGGAATCATCAAACAAGGCGTTCCAGTTGTCACAGGAAACATCGGCCCAGAAGCTTTTAATGTCATCAAACAAACAGCTAAAGAAAAAAATGCGATGCTTTATGTATACGGGGAAAATTATAAAATAAACTATCTGCATCCTGATGAGACTTGGGGAGAAGTATTTGAATTCTTTAATGAAGCAGGGAAAATCCCTCAACTAACCACGCCGCTTTTAGGGCAACATCAAGCTGAAAATGCAGGAGTAGCCATCGAATTGTATTTTGTTTACTGTCAATTGGAAAAGCTGCCTTTCCGAGAAAAAGATGTTTTGAAGGGGTTGAAGAAATCTCGATGGCCAGGAAGAATGGAGCGTTTGAGTAACGAGCCATTAGTTGTTTTAGATGGTGCCCATAATACGCATGCAATGAACCGGCTTGTTGAGAATTTGAAAAAAGAATTCAAAGGATATCAAATCAACATTTTGTTTTCCGCCTTACGGACTAAAAATGTTAGAGAAATGCTAGAACGATTGCAGCAAGTACCAAATGTCCATATTTATTTGACGACCTTTGAACATCCAAAAGCCATCGAATTAAGTGAAGTATCAGATTTAGCAAGTGAAAGAGTATCAATTGTTTCATTGTGGCAATTCGGATTAGCAGATATATTGGAAAAGATGACAAATGAAGATGTATTAGTTGTGACCGGTTCGCTTTATTTCATTTCAGAAGTTCGTCATTTATTAATACAATTAGGAGGAGACCATGAAGTATAATGCAGTGATTTTTGATATGGATGGTTTATTGTTTGACACAGAGTTAGTATATTACGAGGCTTCACAAGTAGTAGCAGATAGGATGGGTTTTCCATATGATAAAGACCTGTATTTAAAATTCTTAGGTGTTTCCGATGAAGAAGTGTGGGCGAATTATCATATGATTTTTGCGGAATTCGGCAAAACAAGCGTACAAAGATTTATAGATGATTCATACCAGGAAACGCTTGAGCGCTTTTCACAAGGAGCTGTACAAATGAAGCCAGGGGTGTTGGAACTCCTCTCTTTTTTAGAAGAACATCAGATTCCCAAAGTTGTCGCTTCCAGTAACCAACGAGCTGTCATTGAACTTTTATTGAAGAAGAACAATCTGTTTGAACGATTTGAGACGATTATTTCCGCAGAGAATGTCCAACGAGCAAAACCAGATCCGGAAATTTTTTTATTAGCCAATCAGAAATTAGGTACAGCTAAGAAAGAAACATTGATTTTAGAAGATTCACAAAATGGTATTTTAGCAGCTTCTGCGGCTGAGATCCCTGTAGTCATGGTGCCAGATTTGCTTCCGCCTTCCCAAGAATTGATCAAAAAAACGGCTGGGGTCGTTTCTTCTTTGCATGAAATCCCTGCATTGATAAAATAAAAATCCATCTCTTTTCGTATCTTATTTTAGAAAAGATAGAAAGGAGATGTTTTTTTGGAAAAACGATTGATGAAAGAAGTACCAACTAGCTCTTTACCAAGAGAACGTATGGAAATTTATGGAGCTGAAGCTTTATCGGATCAGGAGCTTTTAGCCATTTTACTGCGTACTGGTCAACACCCTCATAGTGTGATGTCGATTGCTGGCAATCTGTTAAAAACGTTTGGTGGATTGGCTTCTTTACGACAGGCGACTTTGCATGAGTTAGAAGAGATTCGAGGGATAGGACGTGTGAAAGCAATCGAAATCAAAGCCTTGATCGAGTTAGGCCGCCGCATTCAGACGGACCAAGAAAGAGCAGCTCCGGCCATTCGTACTAGCCATGAACTGGCACAACAATTGATTCTGGAAATGAAAGATTACAAACAGGAACATTTGATTTGTATTTATTTGGACACGAAGAATCAAGTGATCTTAAAAAAGACAGTGTTCATCGGTTCGCTGAATCAGTCAGTCGCTCATCCTAGAGAAATATTTCATTATGCTGTACGTTATTGCGCGGCAAGAATCGTTTTAGCACATAATCATCCGTCTGGTAATGTTATTCCATCACAACAGGATATGAATTTTACTAAAAGGATACAAAAGTGTGGAGAAATGATGGGTATCACTGTACTGGATCATTTGATCATCGGACGTAAACGATATTTTAGTTTGAGAGAAGAAGGATTAATGGAAGAGAAGTAAGTTGCTTTCTTGCAAAAAAAATGAAGCAAGTGTACAATTATATTGTAATTTTGTTTGGGAATAGAAGTTGAAACATCTGTTGCACCTCTATCGTACACGAGCAATGTTACAATTTAAATAAGTGCTTTTGGCACGAGGAGGATATTATTATGGAAAACGGAACAGTAAAATGGTTCAACGCTGAAAAAGGATTTGGATTTATCTCACGTGAAGATGGAAGCGACGTATTCGTTCACTTCTCTGCTATCCAAGGTGACGGATTCAAAACATTAGAAGAAGGTCAAGCAGTGACTTTCGACGTTGAAGAATCAGACCGTGGCCCACAAGCTGCAAACGTTGTAAAAGCTTAATTTTATCTGTAAATCAAATTGATGGTAGGCATCAATTTTTACGAGAGAACAAAGCGAGTAACAAAAATACCTGCCACAAGAGGAAATTTCTCTTGTGGCAGGTATTTTTGTATGAAAAAGTAAATAAATTTTAAGAGGTTGTGAAAAAGCTGCCCTGTATCAAGCAATAAGAACAGCCAAATAAAAACAACTTGTCCTGTTTTCCGTTTGGTTTCTCTTATACTCAGGTCAGGGCACTAATTTCACAACCTCTTACTTATTCTTCATCTGGTGTCATGACCATCGGTAAAATCATTGGATGCCTTTCTGTACGTTCGAATAAGAATGGCTGAAGCGCGCCAGTCATCGCTTCTTTCAATTTATATTCTGAACAGTCAGGTCCATTTAAACATTCTCTTAAAGCATGGAATAAGATTCGCTGAGCTTCATTGATCATTTCTCCTGATTCTCGCATGTAAACAAATCCACGAGAGAGAATATCTGGACCAGCTAAGATTTCTTTTTTCTTGATATCTACTGTTGCAACAGCTAATACAAGACCTTCTTCTGAAAGCAAGTGACGGTCACGTAAAACGACATTACCGATATCACCGATTCCGCTACCATCGATATACACATCTCCAGCCACAAAATGCCCAGCAGGACGTGCAGAATCGCTAGTTAACGCTAAAACATCGCCATTTTCCATGATGAAGCAGTTTTCTGCAGGAACACCTACATCTTGTGCTAGAGAAGCATGGACTTTCAGCATGCGGAATTCTCCATGGACAGGGATAAAATATTTTGGTTTCATCAAGCGAAGCATCAATTTTTGTTCTTCTTGTCCACCGTGACCAGAAGTATGGATGTTATTGATTTTTCCATGGATTACTTCTGCGCCAGCTTCAGACAGCAAGTTGATCAAATGATTGACACTTGTCGTATTACCAGGGATAGGTGAACTTGAAAAGATCACTGTATCGTCTGGCTGGATTTGGATTTGACGGTGGGTACCATTTGCAATACGGCTCAAAGCGGCCATCGCTTCCCCTTGAGAACCTGTACATAGGATCATCGTTTCGTTAGCAGGCAAGCGATTGATTTCATGTGCATCTACAAATGTGCCGTCTGGAACTTTGATATATCCTAAACGTTGGCCATTGACAATGGCATTTTCCATGCTACGTCCGAAAACAGCGATTTTACGACCAGTCGCCACAGCGGCATCTGCTGCTTGCTGCAAACGGAAGATATTAGAAGCAAAGCTGGCAAAAATAATACGACCTTCGATTTTTGAAAAGATCTTCAAGATAGAATGACCAATCGTTTTTTCTGATTTAGTAAATGTTGGAATCTCAGCATTTGTACTATCAGATAAAAGGCACAAGACACCTTCTTCCCCGATACGAGCCATTTTATGCAAGTTTGCTGGTTCGCCAACGGGAGTGAAATCAAACTTGAAGTCTCCAGTCGCTACGATATTACCAGAAGGTGTTTTCACCACGATTCCTAATGCGTCTGGGATACTATGAGTCGTTCTGAAAAAGCTGACAGAAGTTTTTCTAAAACGAATGATCGTATCTTCATTGATTTCATGAAGCTCTGCCTCTCGAAGCAAGCCATGCTCATCTAATTTGTTCGTGATCAACGCTAATGCGAGAGGACCAGCATAGATAGGAATATTTGCTTGTTTTAGCAAGTAGGGTATTCCGCCGATGTGGTCTTCGTGCCCGTGAGTAATCACTAGGGCTTTTACTTTGTGCAAGTTTTGTATGATGTAGCTGTAGTCGGGAATGACATAGTCAATTCCAAGTAGATCGTCTTCCGGGAACTTGATCCCGGCATCAATCAAAATGATTTCATCTTGGAATTGTACCCCATACGTATTTTTCCCGATTTCACCTAATCCACCAATAGCAAAGACGCCTGTCTCATTATTTTTGATGGAAAGTTTCATATTAAAACTCCACTAATGAGAAATCAGCATTTTCTTTTTCGTATTCTAGATGACTTCCTTCTAGAAGTTGAACGAATTCAATATTGTATGGGGTATTTTCTTCCACACGTTGGCGAGCGTCTACATCGCTTTTTGCCTCAATGTAAAGAGATTTTGTTTCTTCCCGTTTAGGGTTACGTACTTTTGTTTCTTGATAATAAACTTTATAGATCATTGTTTTGTCTCCTTTATCTGCGTAAAGCAGTGATTTAGCTAGTTGATTTTTTTAGACAACACAAAACGAGGGGACAAGCCACCTAGTTTTTCATATGCTTTGACTAGAATACTGGATTCGAGTCAAAGAGACAAGCCTCGTTTTTGCTCATCTGTTCGGATATTTTTTCAACCGTACCTTCTGTATAAAAAATATACAACAATTAATTGTTATTCTAGCATAAAACAGCAAATAAGTATAGAAATCAACTAGATTGAAAGAAAAAATCAACGTTTATCATTTTACTATAATTATAATGACTTTTTTATGAGAGAAGTGTTCTATTAATAGGTTCGTTGTGCTATCATTTTTAGTAATGAAAATGTAACAAAAGATTAAAAGGAGATGAGAAAGTGAAACTAATGTGGCATTATACCATGCGTTATAAGAAATTCTTGTTTTTCAATTTCATATGCGTATTCGGTTTTATTTTGATTGAATTAGGACTTCCTACGATTTTAGCACGTATGATTGATGTAGGAATCCGCAATGATGATTTTGATTATGTGAAACAGCAAGGGATATTTATGATCGTTATTACCGTAATCGGTATTATTTTGAATATCTTGTTAGGTTATTTTGGTTCGAGGATCACGACCAATATCGTAGCAGATATTCGAGATGATTTGTTCGAAAAGATCCAAAGCTATTCGCATCAGGAGTACGAAAATTTAGGCGTATCTTCCTTGATTACTCGTACAACAAATGATGCTTATCAGATCATGTTGTTCCTGCAAAATATTTTGCGTATCGGTTTCATGGCGCCGATGATGTTCGTTGTCAGTTTGTACATGGTCATGCGTACAAGTGTGACACTCAGCTTGTATGTAGTAGGCGCATTGCCTTTGCTATTATTGGCGGTCGTAGCGATTGCTAAGGTGTCTGAGCCGTTATCTAAAAAACAACAAAAAAACTTAGATAAAATCAATAGTATCTTGCGGGAAAACCTTTCAGGATTGCGTGTGATTCGTGCATTCGTTAATGAAAAGTTTGAAGAAAAACGCTTTGCTGTAGTCAACGAGAATTATGCTGCTAGTTCGAAAAGCTTGTTCCGTTTGATGGCTGTTGCACAACCAGGTTTTTATTTCTTATTTAATATCGTGATGGTATTGATCATTTGGAGCGGGGCAGTGCAAATCGATGCTGGCGAACTTCGGGTAGGAGATTTGATTGCATTTATCGAGTATATATTCCATGCCTTATTCTCATTCATGTTATTTGCCAGTGTGTTCATGATGTATCCAAGAGCAGCCGTTTCAGCTGGACGTATCCAAGAGGCACTAGATGCCAAACCTTCGATTGTAGAAGATCCAAATGGTATATCGGATACGAAGACTAAAGGGTATATCGAATTTCAAAATGTAACATTTGCTTATCCAGGCCATTCGCAAGAGCCAGTGATTCGAAATGTCAGTTTTACAGCCTCTCCAGGAGAAACCGTTGCTTTTATTGGAAGTACCGGTAGCGGAAAATCTACGTTGATTCAATTGATTCCTCGCTTTTATGATGTGAGTGAAGGAAAGATCTTGGTCGATGGAGTAGACGTGAGAGATTATCGGTTAAGCAAGTTGCGAGATAAGATTGGGTTTATTCCGCAAAAAGCGCTGCTATTTACTGGAACGATTGCCGATAATTTGCGATACGGGAAAGAAGATGCCACACAAGAAGAAATGGAACGTGCAGCTGAGATTGCTCAAGCTTCAGAATTCATTTCTCGAAAACCAGATGGATTTGACGAACATTTATCAGAAGGTGGTTCCAATTTTTCAGGTGGACAAAAACAACGATTGGCAATAGCCAGAGCCATCATACGCCGTCCGGAAATCTATATTTTTGATGACAGCTTTTCTGCATTAGATTATCAAACGGATGCGAAGTTACGTGCTCGTCTGAAAAAAGAAACAACAGAGTCTACTGTGTTGATCGTAGCACAACGTGTGGGAACGATCATGCATGCAGATAAGATCATCGTATTAAATGAAGGAGAAGTCGTCGGTATGGGGACACATCGGGAGTTGTTGGAAAAATGCCCGATTTATTATGATATTGCCGCTTCTCAATTATCAAAGGAGGAACTAGCATGAAAAAAACCTTTTCTTCCTTAAAACGTTTAGCTCGATATATCAGACCGTATCGTGGGACATTTCTTCTAGTGATCCTATTTACAGTTCTGACAGTGGCTTTCAACGTGGCTTTGCCATATGTTACAGGACTTCCTACTACAGAAATCAGTCGTAATATTGCCAATGGCGAATCAATCAATTTTTCTTATATATTCAAATGTCTTATTTGGATCACAGTGGTCGGAATAGGGTATTGTATTTCGCAATTGCTTTCTGGGGTTTTGATGACAAATGTCGTTCAAAGTGCCATGCATGATTTGCGAAGAGACATAGAAGAAAAAATCAATCGCCTTCCGGTTTCTTATTTCGATAAAAACCAACAAGGAAATATTTTGTCTCGTGTGACGAATGATGTAGATGCAGTCAGCGGTGCTTTACAACAAGCTTTTATTGGAATCGTAAATGCGATATTGGGAATTACGTTGGCTGCAGCAATGATGTTTTATATCCAGCCGATGATGGCGCTGATCTCTATGATCATGATTCCAACATCGATCTGGATCTCCAAACGAGTAATCAATGCTTCGCAGAAATATTTTCAAAGCATGCAGAATTCGCTTGGTGAGCTAAACGGCTACGTTCAAGAAAATATGACAGGTTTCAGTGTATTGAAAGTATACGGACGCGAAAAAGAAACATTGGAAGGATTCAAAAAAGTAAATCACAGCTTGAAATACTTTGGGTTCCGCGCAGCGTTCATTTCTGGGTTGATGATGCCATTAGTTCAACTAACTGCCTATGCTACTTATATTGGTATGGCTGTTCTAGGAAGTTTCTATGTTATTACTGGGGCGATCGTTGTTGGTCAACTTCAGGCATTCATCCAATATATTTGGCAAATCAGCCAGCCGATGGGGAACGTGACCCAATTGTCTTCTGTTTTGCAAAGTGCATCAGCGGCAACAAAACGTGTATTCGAGATTTTAGATGAGCCAGAAGAAAAAGAAAACAAAGTAGATGTTTCACTGCCAGAAACGATTTTAGGAGATGTGACATTCGATCATGTCGATTTTGCGTATGATCCGAAGAAACCATTGATTCAAGATTTGAACTTTGAAGTGAAAGCAGGTCAAACCGTGGCTGTCGTCGGTCCGACCGGTGCCGGCAAGACGACCTTGATCAATCTATTGATGCGTTTTTACGACGTAGACAAAGGAGCTATCAGGATCGACGGGATTGATACCAAATCAATGAGCCGCAGTGACGTCCGTTCGCTATTTGGTATGGTCTTACAAGATGCATGGCTCTATCAAGGAACGATTGCCGATAATATCCGTTTCGGAAAGCTTGATGCGACAGATTATGAAGTAGTAGATGCTGCAAAAACAGCAAACGTAGACCATTTTATCCGGACAATGCCAGATGGATATGAGATGCCCATAAATGCTGAGGGAGACAATGTGTCTTTAGGACAAAAACAGTTACTCACGATTGCCCGAGCAGTGGTTTCAGATCCTAAAATTTTGATTTTGGATGAAGCGACAAGTTCAGTAGACACTCGTTTAGAAGCGTTGATTCAAAAAGCGATGGATCGCGTGATGGAGGGGCGGACAAGTTTTGTCATTGCTCACCGTTTATCGACGATACGCGATGCAGATCTGATTCTAGTGATGGATCAAGGTCAGATCATTGAAAAAGGAACACATGAGAGTTTATTGGCACAAGGCGGATTTTATGAAAAACTGTATAACAGCCAATTTGCTGAGGAAGCAGGATAAATCATAGAAGGATAAAACAGTTTGAAACTTATTTTTTGTTCTCCTTTCTTGATAATGGTAAAGTAAGTTATCAAAAAAAGTGAGGGCACGGAGATGGAACAGTTTTTAAATGAAAAAATCACTGAAGCCAAAAGAGAAATTGATCGTTTAACGCACGTCTGTCAGACAAAACCACTTGATTCAGCTGATTTTTTTGAAAATGAGTTTCAAATCGAACGCTTGGCAGCACAAATCGAAGTGTACGAATTAGTTTTGAAGAAAGTAATAGAAGAAAATATAGAGGTACAATAAACAGGTAAAACGTCAGTTTACCAGATAGCGCAAATAGGCATCTGGACTGAGCAGGTTTTACCTGTTTTTTTCTTATAAAATAAATATATGCTATGATACATTTATTCAATAGGATTAGTTTCTACAAAAAACGAAAGGAGAAAATAGAGATGGAACGGTTTATAGCATCAAATGCTACAGTGATTGGTGACGTGACATTGTCAGAAGATGTGACGATCTGGTATCAAGCAGTTTTACGCGGGGACAGTAATTGGATAAAAGTAGGACAAAGAACGAATATCCAAGATGGTACAATCGTCCATGTCGATCATGATGCACCTGTGGATATTGCGGAGAATGTGACGGTAGGACATCAGTGCATGCTACATGGCTGTACAATCGAAAAAGGGGCACTGATCGGGATGGGAACCACGATATTGAATCATGCGGTTATTGGTGAGAATAGTTTGATTGGTGCTGGATCATTAGTAACAGAAGGAAAAGTTATTCCTCCTAATGTCTTGGCGTTTGGTCGCCCAGCTAAAGTGATCCGACCTTTAACAAAAGAAGAAATCCAAAAAAACAAAGAAAACATCCAGCATTATGTCGAAATAGGTCGGATGCATGCGCAAGGAAAATTCAAGGAGCAAAGATAGGCAGTAGCATCCATAAAAATAAAAAAAGGATGGTCAGTTTGAGCTGGCCATCCTTTTTTTGGTTTAGATAAGAGAGCTTAAAAAGCTTCCTTTGAAACAGATTAATTTAATGAAGAACTGTTTTCCATGACTTCATCAATCAATCCATATGCTTTTGCTTGTTCAGCTGTCATATAGTTGTCACGGTCTGTATCTTTTTCAATCACTTCAAGCGGTTGGCCAGTGCGTTCAGCTAAAATTTTGTTTAAGCGTTCGCGTGTTTGTAAAATATGACGTGCCGCAATTTCGATTTCGGTTGCTTGACCTTGAGCGCCGCCAAGAGGTTGATGGATCATAATCTCAGCATTTGGTAAAGCAAATCGTTTCCCTTTTGTACCAGCTGTCAGCAAGAAGCTTCCCATTGAAGCAGCCATACCCATAACGATTGTTTGGACATCAGCTTTGACAAAGTTCATTGTGTCGTAGATAGCCATACCTGCTGTAACTGAACCACCAGGAGAATTGATATAAAGATAGATATCTTTTTCAGAATCTTGAGCATCTAAGAAAAGCAATTGGGCGATGATCGAATTAGCAAGATCATCAGTTACTTGGCCGCTTAACATGATGATACGGTCTTTCAATAAACGTGAGTAGATATCATAAGCTCTTTCGCCTCGTGATGATTGTTCAATGACTGTAGGAATTAAATTCATAATAGAGTTCCTCCTTGGTTTCGTTTAGAAATAGTGTACCATAATTTAGTTTCTAATACCTAAAAAGTAGTATACATTTTTGGTCAAAAAAGGTCAAATAAAAAACTTAGGCAAATTAGTCGCATAAACCTGCTTTATGGTATGATAAGCAGAGAAGCAAAACAAGGAGGAACAACAGATTGATAGTTGGTATTACCGGTCTTATCGGCGTGTTGACGGGTGCTGTAGTTGTCTATATCGGCATGATACTGCAAATGCGTCACTTGGAAAATAAAGAACAGCGTAGACGTGAATTGGAATTGAAAGTCAAAGAAATCGAGACGCTGAACCAATTAAATAAAAAGATCAACGAGATCTTGCAAAAACGGACGACGCTGATGGAAGAATATGTCAGCTTTGATGCATTCGATGATTGTTATATCACGATTGACGATTTTGCATATCTCCAATCATTTTCAGCGCAGAATAGTTTTTATCTGCCAAATTATATTTTAGACGAGCTGTTTAAGAACATCTCCCATCGAAAAGTGATTTTATCTCCAGATGAAACAATGAAGATTGGTGGATATGCTTATAAAGGCGGACGCGTGATTTTAGAGAATTTTACGGATAGTTTGACTGAAATGATCAATGAAAAAAAAGCACAGTTGAAGACTATGACGCGCCAGCCGATTGGTTTCTTCTCGAAAGATGATGTTTGGAGCTGATATTTTGAAGTATTGCCGTTGCACATGAGAGCGTGGCAATGCTTTCTTTTTTTCTTAATGATACAATAGAATTGAACGGAGTGAAGAAAGATGTTACAAATCTATGCTCATCGCGGAAGCAGCGGTACCCACCCAGAAAATACGCTTCCTGCATTTGCAGAAGCTGTACGAGTGGGTGCAGATGGTATCGAACTAGATGTTCATCTAAGCAAAGATGGTTATTTGATCGTTATGCATGATGAAGAAGTGGATCGGACGACTAACGGTAAAGGGCTGATTCGAGAAAAAACATTGGAAGAACTCAAAAAATTGAATGCAGGAGGCAAATTCAGCAAAGAATTTCCAGCAGCTAAAGTCCCTGAATTGAAAGAAGTTTTAGGACTGCTTCTCCAAAAAAATTACCGAGGGATGCTAATGATTGAAATTAAAACTGATCAGTATGAATATCCCGGTATCGAAGAAAAATTAGCCGAAACATTAAAAAGCAGAGATTGGCCTTTTCAACATGCATATTGCAGCTTTCATTTGGCTTCTTTGGAAAAAATCGCGTTATTGGAACCAGAGATACAGCTGGACTTATTGATGAGTACTTCTGATAAAAAGATCCAACTAGCAGCAGAAACCCCTTATATAGAAGGAGTACATCCAAAAAATACTTGGTTGTTCGAACATCCTGTCCAGGCAGCTGATTTTCCAAAAGCAATTCGTGCATGGACGATCAATGATGAAGAAGAAATGGCCAAATGTCAAGAACTCAAAATAGATGGAATAATAACTGATTTTCCGGAGAAAGCTCTTCGGTGGAAACAATCAACGAAAAGTAGGTAAAATATGGAAAAAGTATTAGTGATCGTCGGTCCGACAGCAGTCGGTAAAACAGCGCTAAGTGTGGAACTCGCACAACTATTTAGAGGAGAGATCATCAGCGGTGATTCATTGCAAATCTATAAAAATCTGGATATCGGTACAGCAAAAATCAAAGAAGAAGAGATGAATGATGTTCCGCATCATTTGATTGATGTGATCGAACCTACTCAACATTACTCAGCCGCTGATTTTCAGCGTTCAGGTCGACAATTGATTACTGAGATTGCGAACCGAGAGCATCTACCTATCATAGCTGGTGGCACGGGTCTGTATATCCAATCTCTTCTATACGATTACCAGTTAGGGGCGACAGAAGAAGCGAATCCTGAGATTAGAAAAAAGTATGAAACGTTAGCCGAGACAATTGGTTCCCAAGCGTTATGGAATCAGTTGAAAGAAAAAGATCCGGCAGCTGCTGAGAAAATCCACTGGAACAATCAACGCAAAGTGATAAGAGCTCTGGAAGTTTTGGAGACGACAGGGCATAGTATCACGGCACCTAAAGAAGAGCCAAAGCGATTATATGATTACCTCATGATTGGGTTAGATACGAAGCGTGATATCCTGTATGATCGAATCAATCACAGAGTCGATTTGATGCTAGCAGAAGGCTTGGTAGCAGAAGCACGTAAGGTATATGAGCTTGGAGAAGTCCAAGCCAGTCAAGGGATTGGATATAAAGAATTTTTTCCTTATTTTGAAGGGAAAGAAACATTGGAAGAAGCAACAGAACAAGTCAAACTACATTCGAGAAGATACGCGAAACGTCAGTTAACGTGGTTTCGGAACCGTTTGGATGCACAGTGGTTTGATCTTATAAGTGAGCCAAATCAAAAAAGTCAGATTGAGCAAACAATCAAAAAATGGCTGGAGGCGGAATAAAATGGAAGAAAAAGTAATCATCGTAGGGGTAGAAACCGAAGCAAACCAGCGTTACTTTTCAGAGTCAATGGAAGAGCTAGTTCAGCTGACGAACACCGCATCAGGAGAAGTCGTATTCACAATTACACAGAAGAGACCACAAGTAGATCGGCAAACGATTATCGGGAAAGGGAAATTACAAGAATTAGTTCAAAAAGCAGATGCGCATGAAGCAGATTTGATCATCTTTAATCATGAACTGACTCCGAGACAGAGTCAACTGATTACGGATGCTGTTGGCCTTCCGGTGATTGATCGAGTACAGCTGATCCTAGATATTTTTGCGATGCGTGCTCGTTCGAAAGAAGGAAAGCTGCAAGTTGAACTTGCTCAGTTAGAATATCTTCTGCCTCGTTTAGTGGGGAAAGGGAAAACATTGTCTCGTCTTGGTGGTGGGATTGGAACAAGAGGACCAGGTGAAACAAAGTTAGAAACAGACCGCCGACATATACGGAATAAAATTTTTGCTGTTAAGAAAGAATTGAAAGAAGTAGAAGCCCATCGAGAGCGCAATCGTCAAAAAAGAAAAAACAGTGAGATTTTTCAGATTGGTCTTATAGGCTACACGAATGCTGGAAAATCAACCATCTTGAATTTATTGACACAAGCGGATACTTATTCAAAAGATCAGTTGTTTGCAACGTTAGATCCATTGACTAAAAGATGGCGTTTTGCTGAAGGATTTGAGATTACAGTAACAGATACCGTCGGGTTCATCCAAGATCTGCCTACGCAACTGATCGATGCTTTCCATTCTACGCTAGAAGAAAGTCAGAATATGGATCTTTTGTTGCATGTAGTCGATGCCAGTTCTCCAGATCGCATTTTACAGGAGCAGACTGTACTAAAATTGATGGATGAATTGAATATGAAAGAAATGCCGATACTGACTGTTTACAATAAGGCAGACCAGATTGATCCAGCGATGTTTACGCCCACATTATTCCCTAATGTCTTGATTTCTGCTCAAACGAAAGAAGGGAAGACGGCATTGATCGAAGCAATCAAGCGTCAACTGATGGAACTGATGACACCTTATACACTGTCTGTGCCAAGCAATGAAGGACAGAAATTAAGTGAGTTGAGAAGACAAACGATGGTTTTGGACGAAGCCTACATGGAAGAATCAAACGAGTATGAAGTGAGAGGCTTTGCAAAAAATGATTCAAAATGGTTGAGAAAAAGCAAATAAAATTTTGTTTTTTTACAATAAAAATCACTGAGAAAGAATAGCATAGTACAATAAAAGTAAAAGGTATCTGGTACGAAAATCAACTAGATACCTTTTTTTGCTTTCATGTTTTTTGTTATTTTATAAAAAAATAGAGGTCTCATGTTAGAAAACCTAACATATGCAGTTGACAATATTTTTTTTAATTGGTACACTTTAGCCAACTTATAAAACGAAAGGGGACGTCTGATGGGAGAAAAGGAATTGCGCCGATCTATGTCCGTATTTCCAATTGGTACAGTTATGAAGCTGACTGATTTATCTGCTCGGCAAATTCGCTACTATGAAGAACAAGATTTAGTTCATCCGGAACGAAGTGAAGGAAATCGCCGCATGTATTCGTTGAATGATATCGATATGCTGCTTGAGATCAAAGATTATCTTTCAGACGGGTTAAACATGGCTGGGATCAAACGTGTATACGAAATGGCACAGGCGAAAAAACAAGAAGCAAAAAGCAAGAAGCCGTTGACAGATCATGACGTTCGACAAATTTTTCGTGATGAGATTTTTGCGCAAGGTGGGTTAAGCAAAACAGGTCATTATCAGTCGCAAGGATTGCAAAGACAATTCTTTGACTGAATAAATTAAAAAAGGAAGAGGGATACCATGGTAAAGAAACAGATAACAGGTGAAGAGATCAAACGAATCATTGAGGAAGAAAATGTACGATTTTTACGATTGATGTTCACAGACATCTTAGGTACGATTAAAAATGTAGAAGTTCCAGTGAGCCAGATCGACAAAGTGTTAGAAAACAAAATGATGTTTGACGGTTCTTCGATTGAAGGATTTGTTCGAATTGAAGAAAGCGATATGTATTTGTATCCAGATCTCTCCACTTGGATGATCTTCCCATGGGAAAGTGCTCATGGAAAAGTTGCTCGTTTAATTTGTGATATCTATAATCCAGATGGGACACCATTTGCCGGTGATCCTCGTGGGAATTTGAAACGAGCATTGAAAGACATGCGCGACCTTGGTTTTACCTCTTTCAATTTAGGACCTGAACCAGAATTTTTCTTATTTAAATTAGACGAAGACGGTGGGATCACAACGACCTTGAATGATAAAGGTGGTTATTTTGATTTTGCACCAACAGATTTAGGTGAAAATTGCCGCCGTGACATCGTGTTGGAATTAGAAAGCTTAGGCTTTGAAGTAGAAGCTTCACATCATGAAGTAGCGCCAGGACAGCATGAAATTGACTTTAAATATGCGGATGTAGTAGATGCTTGTGATAATATCCAAACCTTCAAGCTCGTTGTCAAAACGATTGCACGCAAGCACGGACTTCACGCAACTTTCATGCCGAAACCGTTATTTGGAATCAATGGTTCTGGTATGCATTGCAATATGTCTTTATTCAATGATGAAGGAAATGTCTTCTATGATAAAGACGGTGAATTGGAACTAAGTGAAACAGCGTATCATTTCTTAGGCGGTTTGCTGAAACATGCTCGTGCCTATACAGCCGTTTGCAATCCAACAGTCAATTCTTATAAACGTCTCGTTCCAGGTTATGAAGCGCCTGTTTATGTCGCATGGAGCGGTCGTAATCGTTCGCCATTAGTACGTGTACCAGAATCTCGCGGTTTGTCCACACGTCTGGAATTGCGTTCAGTTGATCCATCTGCAAACCCATACTTGGCAATGGCAGTATTATTGCAAGCAGGACTAGACGGTATCCGTAATCAGATCACACCGCCAGCCGCTGTTGACCGTAACATTTATGTCATGGATGAGGAAGAAAGAGAAGCTGCACATATCCAAGACTTACCTTCAACTATCCATAATGCTATCAAGGAATTACGTAAGGATAATGTAATGATTGATGCATTAGGACAACATATCTTCTCAAATTTTGTTGAAGCAAAACGTCTCGAATGGGCGGCATTCAGACAAACTGTTTCCGAGTGGGAAAGAGAACAATATCTAGAACTTTATTAAAAGAGGAATGCCGTGAATTAGAGGTTGTGAAATCAGCGGTTTGACCTGAGTATTAGAGAAACAAACGGCAAAATAGTTCCTCATATTTTGCCGTTTTTTGAGCTAATACCGAGGGTCAGCTGATTGAACACCGTTTATCAAGAGGTTGTGAAAAAGACGTTTAGTTTCGAGTATTAAGAAAAATTTTGTGAAAATGGTTCCTCAAATTTTTGCATAAATTTGGCTTAATACCGAGAAACTGGCTTTTGAACACCGTTTATTTAGAAATAAAGGGGGCACGACGTTTGTCGCACCTCCTTATTTTTTATCTATTGTTTCACTTAAAATTTTTCAGTAAAGATTTCCTGATTTGCTTAAGTTTAACGTTAGCTATGTTTATCTAAAGCCTATTATGTGGGTTAAATTTTTTTGCACTCATAAAGGACTTAAGAAATAATTTCTCAAAGGATATCGAAAAAGAAAAATTGTAAGCGGATAGCCTTCATTTGAGTACTTGACTTTCCCTCAGTCAGCTTGTATTATACACCTTGGGCACCCTTTTATAGGGTCAGAAGTTTACAGAAATTTCGGCTCCCTATTCTTATTGAAGAATAGGGAGCTTTGTTTATTTTCTGAGACTTTTCCTGCACATAAATTAAAAAGGAGTTTTTGAACTTATGACAAAATATATTTTTGTGACCGGCGGTGTCGTTTCATCAATCGGAAAAGGGATTGTTGCAGCTTCTTTAGGACGCTTATTGAAAAACCGCGGCTTAAAAGTAACTATCCAAAAATTTGATCCATACATCAATGTGGATCCAGGGACGATGAGCCCATATCAGCACGGAGAAGTATTCGTAACAGATGATGGTGCTGAAACAGATTTGGATCTGGGCCACTACGAACGTTTTATTGACATCAATTTGAACAAATACTCCAACGTGACGACAGGAAAAATCTATTCTGAAGTTTTGCGTAAAGAACGTAAGGGCGAATACTTGGGAGCAACAGTTCAAGTTATTCCTCATATTACAAATGAGATCAAAGAAAAAATCATGCGAGCAGCTAAAATGACTGATTCAGATGTGATCATTACAGAAGTAGGAGGAACAGTAGGGGATATAGAATCTTTGCCATTCCTTGAAGCACTTCGTCAAATGAAGGCAGATGTCGGTACAGATAATGTTATGTATATCCATACAACATTGATCCCTTACTTGAAAGCTGCTGGAGAAATGAAAACTAAACCAACGCAGCACAGTGTAAAAGAGCTACGCGGTTTAGGTATCCAACCGAATATTTTGGTGGTACGTACAGAGCAACCTGTTTCTCAAAGCGTGAAAAACAAATTGGCACAATTTTGTGATGTCGAGCCAGAAGCAGTCATCGAGTCGCCAGATGTAGATACACTTTACTCCATCCCGTTAGTTTTACAAGCACAAGGAATGGATCAAATCGTTTGCGACCATTTAAAATTAGATACACCAGAAGCAGACATGACAGAATGGAAAGAATTAGAAGAACGTGTCTTGAACTTGAAGAAAAAAGTACGGATCGCACTTGTCGGTAAATACGTCGAGTTACCAGATGCATATATCTCAGTAGTTGAAGCATTGAAACATTCTGGATTCGCCTATAATTCAGATATCGAGATCGATTGGATCAAAGCACAAGAATTAACGAGAGAAAATGTAGAAGAACGTTTGAAAGATGCAGATGGAATCTTAGTTCCTGGCGGTTTCGGCGATCGCGGAGTAGAAGGGAAAATCGAAGCAATTCGTTATGCTCGCGAAAATGACGTTCCATTTTTAGGGATTTGTCTTGGTATGCAGATGGCTTGTGTCGAATTTGCACGTAACGTCGTTGGGTTGGAAGATGCGGCATCAGCTGAAACGAATCCAGATACAGCAAACAACATTATTGATTTAATGGCTGATCAGGAAAACATCGAGAATTTGGGTGGAACTTTACGCCTTGGATTATACCCATGTAAAATCAAAAAAGGAACGAAGACGGCTGAAGCATATGATGGAGCTGATGTTGTGCAAGAACGTCACCGTCACCGCTATGAGTTCAACAACAAATATCGTCAAATGTTTGAAGAACAAGGACTAGTCTTTTCAGGTGTCTCACCAGACAACCGTTTAGTAGAAATCGTAGAACTGCCAGAGAAGAAATTCTTTGTGGGATGCCAATTCCACCCAGAATTGATTTCTCGTCCAAATCGTCCGCAAAAATTAATCAAAGCATTTGTCGGAGCATCATTAGCAGATCATGAAACAAAATAATTTTTTAGCTTGATAGAAAGAGAAAAGTAGCAAGAGAAGGGGATAAGCAATTTTCTTGTTACTTTTCTCTTTTTCTGATTTGTTATTATTTATAGGAAAAAAGATAGGAAGTAAAAGACTTTTTTTGAGTAAAGAGCGATTAAGCATTTTATTTTTTGCAAAAAACTTCTTGAAAATTTTCATTTTCATTGATTTTAGTAGAAAACTACCGAAATGTTTGGTAAAATAGGGTCGTTGGTTAAGAATTGTCTTAACAAATTTAGTTTTACAAAACTTAGGAGGAATTTTATTATGCCAGTAGTATCAGGAGCTGAATTTTTAAAAGCTGCTCGTAAAGGCGGTTACGCTGTCGGCGGGTTCAACACAAACAACTTGGAATGGACTCAAGCAATTCTTGAAGCGGCTGAAGCAAAACAAGCACCAGTACTTATCCAAACATCAATGGGTGCAGCTAAATACATGGGTGGTTACAAAATCTGTAAAGATTTGATCACTGATTTAGTTGAAGCAATGAACATCACTGTTCCAGTTGCTATCCACTTAGACCATGGTGACTACGAAGCTGCTTTGGAATGTATCGAACTAGGCTATACTTCAGTAATGTTCGATGGTTCACATCTACCATTCGAAGAAAACTTGAAATTAGCTAAAGACGTTGTTGAAAAAGCACACGCAAAAGGTATCTCAGTTGAATGTGAAGTTGGTTCAATCGGCGGAGAAGAAGACGGAATCATTGGTAACGGCGAATTAGCTGACATCGAAGAATGCAAACAAATGGTTGCTACAGGTATCGACTACTTAGCTTGCGGTATCGGTAACATCCACGGTCAATATCCAGAAAACTGGAAAGGATTAGCATTTGACCACTTACAAGCAATTGCTGATGCTGTAGGTCCAGACATGCCTTTAGTATTACATGGCGGATCAGGTATTCCTCAAGATCAAATCGAAAAAGCTATCTCAATGGGTATCTCAAAAGTAAATGTTAACACTGAATTCCAGTTATCATTTGCTGCAGCTACTCGTAAATATATCGAAGCTGGTAAAGATAAAGAAGGTAAAGGATTCGACCCTCGTAAATTATTAGCTCCAGGTAAAGCAGCAATCGTTGAAGATGCGAAAGCTCATATCGACTGGTTTGGTTCAGCTAACAAAGCGTAAGCATCCACATAACAGATACGATGTATAGGAATGGAGAACGACTTTTGAAGTCGTTCTCCATTCTTTTTTACTTAAAACGGCAGACCATGCTCGTTTCTTTTTTTTATCTATGATAAAATACAAGCATATCCATGAAAAAAGATTAATAAACAAGGTGGAAACAGATGAAAAAAATCGTAATCAAAGGAAACCGACCTTTAGCTGGCGAAGTAACGATCAGCGGTGCAAAAAATAGTGCAGTCGCATTGATTCCAGCTGCAATCTTAGCTGATTCCCCAGTGATCTTGGAAGGTGTGCCGGACATACAAGATGTTCATTCATTAATTGAAATTTTAGAGATTATGGGCGCAACGGTCCATTTTTCCAACAACATACTAGAAATTGACCCTCGAGAAATCGTATCGGTTCCGATGCCGCACGGAAAAATCAATAGTTTGCGTGCGTCTTATTATTTTATGGGAACACTGCTTGGTAAATTTGGGGAAGCGGTGGTAGGCCTGCCAGGAGGCTGTTATTTAGGTCCTAGACCGATTGATCTACACGTCAAAGGATTTGAAGCTCTAGGTGCTGAAGTGACAAATGAACATGGTGCCATGTATTTACGGACAGAAAATGAAGGGTTGCATGGCAATCGGATTTTTATGGACGTGGTTTCAGTCGGAGCTACAATCAATGTGATGTTAGCTGCTGTAAAAGCAAAGGGACAGACAGTAATTGAAAACGCTGCACGAGAACCGGAAATCATCGATGTGGCAACTTTACTGAATAATATGGGGGCAAAAGTTCGAGGAGCGGGTACAGATGTGATCCGTATCGAAGGAGTCGAAGCATTACATGGCTGTCGTCATTTCATGATTCCTGACCGTATCGAAGCAGGAACCTATCTGGCATTAGCAGCTGCAGCAGGAAAAGGTATCAAAGTGAAAAATGTGATTTTTGAACATTTGGAAAGTTTTATAGCAAAATTGCAGGAAATTGGCGTCCATATGAAAATCAGCGAAGATGAAATCGAAGTTTACCCCTCAAAAGAATTAAAAGCCGCAAATATCATGACCTATCCTTATCCAGGATTTGCCACAGATCTGCAGCAACCACTCACTGCGTTGCTATTGATGACCGCAGGCACTTCAGAAATCATCGATACGATCTATGCGAAACGGGTGAATCACGTGCCTGAATTAGCTCGAATGGGCGCTGATATTACCGTGGAAGGAAATATGATCATCGTGAATGGTCCAAATAAACTTCACGGAACAGAAGTCGTGGCTTCCGATCTTCGGGCAGGTGCTTGTTTAGTGATTGCCGGACTATTAGCAGAAGGAACAACGACGATTTATAACGTAGATTATATCTTACGCGGTTATGATCATATTATCGAGAAACTAACAGCCTTAGGGGCATCAATCGAAATGATAGAGGAAGTGGGAGCTGAATGAGCGATTATTTGACAATGGCAGAACTAGAGAACAAAACGTTAAAAGAAGTTTATAGTTATGCCAAAGAATTTAAAATTCCTTATTACAGTAAGATGAACAAAAAGGAATTATCTCTAGCTGTGATTCGTGCACAAGCTGAGAAACAAGGATTTTATTATATGGAAGGGATATTAGATATCGTTGGTCAAGATGGTTACGGTTTTTTACGGCCAATTAATTATGGACCAAGTGCAGAAGATATCTATATTTCTGCCTCACAAATCAGACGATTCAGTTTGAGAAATGGGGACAAAGTGGCAGGAAAAGCCCGTCCGCCTAAAGAATCGGAACGTTATTATGGTTTGATGCACGTGGAAAGCGTTAATGGAAAAGATCCGGAAGAAGCAAAAGAACGTCCGCATTTTCCAGCCTTAACACCTCTTTATCCGCAAAGACAGCTTCAACTGGAAACAACACCGCAAAGACTATCTACCCGAATGATCGATATCTTCTCTCCAATCGGTTTTGGTCAGCGTGGATTGATCGTCGCACCACCAAAAGCAGGGAAAACTTCTGTATTAAAAGAAATCGCAAATGGTATCACCGAAAACTATCCGGAAGTAGAATTGATCGTTCTGCTGATTGATGAACGTCCGGAAGAAGTAACGGATTTAGAACGAAGCGTGAAAGGCGACGTGGTATCTTCTACATTTGATCTGCAGCCGCAAAACCATACTCGAGTTTCTGAATTAGTATTGGAACGTGCAATGCGTTTAGTCGAAGATAAACGAGATGTCGTTATCTTGATGGATAGTATTACTAGACTTGCTCGGGCCTATAACTTAGTCGTTCCACCAAGCGGACGTACATTGAGTGGCGGGATTGACCCAGCCGCATTGTATAAACCTAAGAAATTTTTCGGGGCGGCAAGAAACATCGAAGAAGGTGGCAGTTTGACGATTTTAGCGACCGCTTTAGTCGATACAGGAAGCCGCATGGATGACGTGATCTATGAAGAATTCAAAGGAACTGGAAATCTAGAATTACAACTTTCACGCGAGTTATCCGAACGTCGGATCTTCCCAGCCATCGATATCAAAAAATCAGGTACCCGAAAAGAAGAATTATTGATGCCAAGTGAAGAACTAGAAGAAATTTGGAAACTTCGAAAAAATATGACTGGAGATTCATTAGAATATACGGAACAACTGATCCGCTTTTTGCGTAAAACAAAAAACAATCAGCAATTTTTCAAAGAATTTCAAGATGTCTCCTTTGGTAAAAAAAATCCGACCAGAAATCTGAAAAGATAATTGCAACCTTGACTGAAACATGTTAAGATGTTAATGTTGTAAATCGACAAATCAACTCTGGTTCAGCAAATGGAGCAGGGCAAAGGAGCGAAAAAATCATGAAAGAAAACATCCATCCAGATTACCACCCAGTAGTATTCATGGATTCAACAACTGGTTTCAAATTCTTGTCAGGTTCAACAAAAACTTCACAAGAAACAGTTGAATGGGAAGACGGTAATACATACCCAGTCATCCGTGTCGAAGTAACTTCTGACTCACATCCATTCTACACTGGACGTCAAAAATTCACACAAGCAGACGGACGTGTGGACCGTTTCAACAAAAAATACGGTCTCAAAGACGCAAACGCTGCGGAATAATAAAAACGCTGATAATTCAACGTTTAGCAGACTATCCGATAGGGATAGTCTGTTTTTTTTCGTTTTTGACCATAATGAATAGATGGATATCGTTACTCAAAAATGGGTGGGATACAGTAAATTTTTTCGAATTTTATTAAATCAAATTTAAATTCATTGATTAAACTATCCATCTCTAATAATTCTAGTCCTTGTAAAATTTTCATTATTCGTTTTCGTCCTTTGATGCTATCTCCTTCTATATGACAGATTAATGCCTTATAAAATTGAATGGATATCTGAGTATCTTTTGCAAACAATAATCTATGATGAGTAGCTTCAAATTTTTGTAAGTATTGTTTAGAAAAGTGAATATTTTTGCGTTCTAACATTAAAAGAAAAGCATTATTATAAAGACTGGATAATATCGGATGAAATATTTCAAAATCGTTGTATTTTTCAATTTTGCGTTCGATTTCTGTAAGCCTTTGGGAAATATAGTTTGTATCAAAAAGAAATAGTAATGAGCTAAAACTGATCATTTCAAATCTTCCCCACTCATTTACTTTTTCTAAATAATTGGCAAAGTGATCCAAGTGTTTTTTATCATTTTTATTCAGCTTACGTTTTTCTATGGGCAGAGTATACCAATCAAAAGTTTTTATGATTAAATAGTTGCGAATATCAACAATGTCTCGTGTAGTATTTGCTTTTTTTCGAATGATTTCTAAAGTATACTTCCGTGATCCTCTATTCTCTCTAGTAGCTTTAATAAAATCTTTTATCTTTTTATTTTTCTTTCGTATGCTATCAAATTCTAGATATAAGACAAATTCATCCATGGTTATATTCAATTTATCAAGAAATTCCAATAAAATAACAAAAGTTATGCTATTTTTTTCAGTTTCATATCTAGATAATGTATTTCTTGTTGTTATATTGTGAGCTAAATTTTTTTGAGAGATACCTCTTTCTACACGCAACTTCTTAAGCAATTCCCCGCTATCCATATCACCGCTCCGTTCTTTTATAATTGTTATGCGCAAATTAATCATAAAATGAAAATAATACGTATTTTTAATCATAATAACATAGTAGATAAAATAAAAACACGGGAGGTGTGTATTTAATATTGAAAATCGGGGATAGGTTGTTATTTGGGTGGTGGATAGATTGTCGATCGATTATTTATCCCAGTTCTAAATGTTTCTGCAAGCAAAGTAGTTAATTCTAAGACAACAAATGAAAAAATGATTTCAGATTTTACGGATGAAAAATTAGATATATTCACGAAGTTGTTTGATATTACGGAAACTACAAAGTTAGTAAGCACAATAGTAACTAATGATATGAAGTCAAGATTTCAAATGAATTACGCAATAGAAATATGATTATTCATGTACCAAAAAGCTCATTGGATTTAACAAACGCAAAAGTTCTACAAGTTACAGAAAATTCAAAGGATTTTTATACGATCACGGTGCCCATAGTAGATGATGATTATAATTTATTTAGTAATTTGACGGTTACTTACAGTCAGAATGGAGAAAATGAAGGATATCAAGAAACTATTATTAGTCGAGGGTTGAACAATAAAATTCAAATTGAATCTTATGTAAACGGTAAATTGATGAAATCTGATTTACTTAATGAAGAGTTTTTATCTAACGAGCAAATTAAGAAGGACATGCAAAATGTATAAAAGCAAGGAGTTTTGTTACCTCAGAGTAGAGGTGTTGCTGCTAAAATTGCTTGTATTGTTGTTGTTCTTGGTATTAGTAAATACGTTGCGACTATCATTGCAGGAGCTTGTGTTGGTTCGTGCCCAGCTATACCAGTTATTTGTGCTGCTTGTATTGGAGGTTTCGTAGCTTTAGGCACTGGGACGATGAGTTCTGTAGTGGCTTGTTTTAAACTTTGATTGGATTGATGAGATGTGAAAAAGTCGATTAAAACTAGCAGAATAATTATATCGTTTCTATGTCTCTTTGTAGTAGCATTCTCGTTGGTTTTTTTTCAAACGGGCAGATTTGGTATGAATAATATTCTACCTGAGATAAAGACAGAAGTGTTAAAATTAAAGCTTGAAGGTTCTGATACTTTCTTATTATATGTAGGTAGACCGACTTGCATTCAATGCCAAGAAATTGAACCTACCCTTCGAAACATATTAAAAAGTGTAGGAGTAAAAGCCAGCTACTATAGAACTGATATAGCTCGAAACGAAGATGAAAAGAGCTTAGAGGAAGTAGCTAAAAAGCTTGATTTAACTGTAGTACCCTCATTATTAATGATTTCTAAAGGTGTTTTAGTTGATAGATTAGATGGTGTTTACACTGAAAAAGCTATTTCTGAATTTTTAGAAAATAATAAAACTATTTTTGAGGAGGATGCATAGTTGTTTATCCCTATATATAGCATGATACTTCTAGGCTTATTTTTAGTATTTTGTCTTTACGCTCTGAAAATACTTCAAAAAAATAATGATGATACGCGACGACAAATAGCACAATTAAGAAAAGATATTGAGTTGATCTTGGAAAAAATTAGGGAAAATAATTAAAATGGTGGATTTACGTTACTTAGAGAATTATTCTAAGCAAGTGCTTTTGTTAGCGGTTTCGTTTGCCTATGGATACTTTGTCAGTCCTAGCGAATTAAAATTAAGTAATTTCAATTTTCGTACATTGACAAATGAGTGCGAGAACAAATTTATTTTTAGCTTATCTACGGATAGTCAAACTATTGATAGGTTATCCAAAGCATATGGACAAAAGTATCTAAACTTGGATTTTCTTGAAAATCAAGGGAAAACTTCATGGTGTGCAGCATACGCTACTACAGCTATTATCCGTTATCAAACCAAGAAAAGTTTTCCTACTGCACGATAGATGATGTCAACCTTGTATCCAAGTTCATCCAATTTAGCAGATGAATCTGCCTCAAATATCCAATGTATTAGCTAGGCTAATTCTTATGGATTTCATAGTATTTCAAATAGATGGGGGACAGCTACAGCAGAAGGAACGATGCTTGAAATTAATGCGAATCGGCCATATTGGGTATCTGCGCTAAAACAAACTAGAGGGAAGGATAGGCATGCGCTTGTTGTTAGAGGGTACGCTAACTTTGATTTTTATAAAACGATTTCCGTATGGAATCCATGGAGTAATTCAAGCTATGGATATGATCTACTGGACCCTTCCAGTCATTTGATTAGTACTCATGGGGTGGTATTCAAACAAGATTCAGGATTATTTTCTTGGCATTATCTATAAATAGCATTAGGGGTGTTAGGAGTGAAGTATAAAAAAATTTCTTCTCTTATTCTAGTAACAATATTATTATGTACGGCTTGTTCTTCTCCCGCTAGTCAACCGAAGAAAAAAGAACTAGAATTATCAAAGGAAGAATGGGAGCAGCTAACTTTTTTTTGTGGAGAATGGGTATATACGGGAGATGAATCAATGTGGACAATCAACATTGATAAACATTCAATAGACATTTCGTATGATAAACACCAGTTTAATGGTGCTTTCACAGGCATAAAAGTAAATGATGGGTTGACGATATATTGTGAAGATAATCAATGGGCCTACACATTGGATAAGAGAGATGATGAGCGTATATTCGTTATACGCAGTAAGCTAGATTCTGGAACGACTTCAAATGCTATGGGAATAGAGTTAATAAAAAAGTAAAGAAATTAGAATAATTATAAATGAGAGCAAATTCAAGAGTTTGCTATAAGACAAGTGATAAAAACACCTTATATTAACAAAATGAAGAGGGGTTATTTCGAAGTAAAAAACCATTTACCTAAAAATAGAAAACAAGCAGACCGGCTTGCCTTTTTAGTTACACAGCAAAAAATCGCACATAAATTCATGCATCAAGCCATTGCTTTTCATGAAATCGATTATCTGGTGACAAGTAACGAACTGGCAAAAGAACAGTATGAGAAAGTAAAGGAACACCATATCGAATGTCTGTATGGATGAATTATTGCGTGAATATTCTAAGGTGTTTTCCCATTTTTTCATTTTCTTAGATAGGACCTTATCTTTGCTCGCTTCTCTTAGCCGATGGTATAATATGGTATAATAACGAAAAGGTTATCTTGTTAGATAACCTTACTTTTTTATCCAGAAGAAAGGAGTGCAGAAAATGAAACATGTGAAGGCGTTGGTAGTGAAGGCAATCATGATCTGGGCAATTCTTTGGGTCGTGCTGACCGGTTTATACGGTGTTAGCTTTATGGATTCAACGATTGTTGGGGTAATTATCGTAGTGATGATCTATGTGCTAGGGGATCTGTTGATCTTACGTAAAGTAGGAAACATCGCAGCAACGATCGCAGATGCTGGTTCAGCTGCAGTTATCTTGTGGCTCTATCTATACTTTATGAATGATACAGTCGATATTTGGATGAAAGTCTTGATTCCTGCTCTATTGATTGGTGTGGCAGAATGGTTCTTCCACAAGTGGTTGTTAAGTCAAGGAATCGTACCAGATGAACGGAAAATGGAATAAATCAACAGTTAAACTATTCTTATCGATAAATGAAAGCTTTAAAAATAAATAGATGTTTAATTAAGAATAATCATAAACTATTTTTACTCAAAAAACCGCTCAGATCATTTTCAGATCTGAACGGTTTTTTTATCTATTCATCAAGATCAAATTTCATTTTTCAATGATTCAATCAATTCGCCCTCTGCTTCATGACTATGTTTTCGGCCATTAACAAGATAGAGTGCTGTACATACCAATGGAATGACTCCGGCAATCACATACAATCCTCTAAATGAAGTAAGAGATTTTAGCATCCCCATCAAATAAGGACCAACGCCTAAGCCTAGGTCTAAACCAATAAAGTAGGTAGACAAAGCAATACTGATGCGGTGTTCTTTTACGATCTTCAAACAGACAGCTTGTCCATTTGACATGAACGTACCATAACCTAAACCGACTAATGCTCCAGAAATAAGCAATGTCACACTATTCGTCGTTACACTCAGTAAAAATAATCCTGCTGTTAAGAATAAATAGCTAGGATACATCACGTATTGTTCTCCTTTGACATCGAAAATCCTTCCAGTCAATGGACGTGTAAATGTGATGACCAAAGCATATACGACGAAGAAAAATGACCCAGCAGCAACTAAGTGGATTACTTTTGTATAAGAAGATAAAAATGATAAAACACTTGAATAAGAAAGACCCATCAAAAAGGCGATTCCTGTAATGAAAAGTGCTTTCTTTTCAATAAAACTATTGATATTCCATGAACGAAGAGATGTTTTTTGTTCTTCAGATAATGGAATATTTTTTACAGGAAAGACAAGGCAGGCAATTGTAACAAAGAAGACCAGTACAATTGAAAACCAAATAATGAAACGAAAGTCAGTCATATTCAGCAAAATCATTCCTAAAAATGGTCCAACAGCGGCAGCTAAACTAGTACTTAATCCGTAATAATTGATGCCTTCCCCTTTTTTAGATGCAGGGATATATGCAGTAACAATAGCATTTGTAGCTGTAGAAACTGTACCGTAACCAAATCCATTCAAGAATCGAACTAAATACAATGCCCCGATAGTTGGTGTATAAAGATAAGCTAATGTTGTCAGAAGATAGAAAATCGCGCCGCCTCTTAAGGTAAACTTCCGACCAAATAGTTCTAACTGTTTCCCCATGAATAAGCGTGCCAGCAATGTTCCGATGATATATATTCCAGAAGCAAAACCTGCTTGGCTCAAGCTGGCGTGTAATGTGTCTTGCGCAATGACTGCCATGATGACCATCAACAGATAATAAATCAGGTAGACAATAAAATTGATCAATGTGATTCCGATAAAATATTTATTAAATAATTTCTTTTCCATGTATGTTATACATTCCCCTTAAGCTGAATATGCTTTTAATTTTTGTATTTGAACTTCTACATCGTGATAATTGGATGGATAGCGATCAACAAGTTGGCGAATAAATAAATCCCGTGTAGACATAAACAGGTTTAAAAATTCTTCGCATTCGTTTGTTGGATTCTCATCCACTGCTTTGATCAATTCGATCGAGTTTTGATACGCATCATTTAAAAAGACTAAAGAAGCTTTCATGTCAAATCTTGTTTGATATGCTGTTTCTAATCGATTAATGATTGTGTTCATCCAGTAATTCATGTTTTTTCCCTCTATTCTTAAAAAATTTTACTTCTGCAGTATAACGAATAAAAAAAAGGAAAAAAATCGCATAAGTGATGGAAAAAGGTACTTAACAAATGTTAATATCATTAGTAAAATACCTTTGGACTTTAAAAAGTTTTAAAGTACTGTATGATCTTTTTAGATGAAAGTTTGGATGGGGGAGCATCATTGGATAGTAGAGTCTTAAAGGAATATTTGGATAAAAATGATTTTCCGATTATACGCAAAGGATATCATAAATATTTGACATTCGAAGGGATGGAAGATTCCCATACGTATATCTTGAAAGAGGGAACGGTAAAAGCAAGTGTTATTTCAAATGATGGGAGAGAATTTAACCTTCGCTATATCAAAGATCTTGAAATCGTCTCTCTTTTAAAAGACGAATATTCACAATTCATCGATTCGCCGTATAATATTCGAGTTGAATCAGAATATGCAGAGTTTTATCGAATCAATCGTGTGAGATTTTGGCAAAATATCAACCAAGATCCAAAGCTACAACACTATGTAAAAGAGTATTACCGCTATCGCTTGCTTTATTCGATGAAAAAAATGCAACAAATGCTGTTAAATGGAAAACTGGGAGCTGTTTGTACGCAACTTTACGAATTATATGATTTATTCGGTGTGCGAACAGAAGAGGGGATGCTGATCGATTTTTCGATCACAAATGAAGAAATCGCCAAATTTTGTGGTATTTCAACTGCTAGCAGTGTGAACAGAATTTTAAAGCAGTTGAAAAAAGATGGTATTATCACAGTGAAAGATCATCATATCGTTATTTTGAATATGGACTTGTTAGAAGACAATATTATCTTTTGATGAACAAAGAGGTTGTGACAGAAGTGGGCAGCTTCAAGAAACAAGAAGGAATTTCCGAAAATTGTTACTCAAATTTTTTGACAAATTTCGGCTTATTTTCGAAGAAGCTACTTCTGGAACACCGTGAATAAGAGGTTGTGAAATCAGCGTTTTGAGCTAATACCGAGGGTCAGCTGATTGAACACCGTTTACCAAGAGGTTGTAAAAAAGCTGTTCTGCATCAAGTAATAAGAACAGCCAAGTAAAAACAGCTCCTAATGTTTTTAACTTGGCTGGACTTATTACCGCAGATGTAAGCTTTTGAACACCGTTTATTCGCAACAAAAGGGCTGTGACACGATTTTTGTCACAGCCTCTTTTTGCGAACTTTCATTTAGCTATTTTTAGAAACTTCTTCCGCCACCGCCAAAAGTCCCGCCACCGCTAGAGTGGGTAGTACTTCCGCCACCGCCGCTTCCAGGAGGTGGGCTTTTGGGGATTCTTCTTGTCGTGACAAAAGAATTTGTCAGACGATCGGTTTTTTCAGTTAATTTGATACTGGATTTTTCTCGGAACGGATATTTGTAGATGCCTGATTTCAATTGATAACGCGAAACAGTCACAAAATAAAAGACAAGACTAAGGATAAGAGCCAAAACAACAGCAATGATGATTTCCACTGTCGTCAAAACTTTATAGCGTGTGATTTTGCCAGTTTCTTCATCTACACGATAATGACCTCCTGGAACTCCGTCTTCCACATATGTGGCTGATTTAGACAAGTACGCTTTTGCAGCATCGTAGTAGGCAGCATTCGTCATCTGATCATAAACATCATCTAAGATCGAATCGATTCTACTGTCAGTCAAATAATCGATCATATTACCAGAAGTCGAAATGTAGATTTCACGCTGCCCCATATCCAATAGCAAAACTGAGCCATTTTGATCATTTCCGACTGCCTTTCTTAAGTAATTATCGGCAAAGTCTCTTGGTTCTTCTGAATTAGAAGTAGTTGTGACGATTAAGACACGTCCCTTGATTTTTTCATTCAGTTTTTCTGCCTGTTGTTCCAAAGAGTGGATTTGATCTGTAGTGAACAACCCAGCCTCGTCATTTACCGTTGCTGTATCCGCATGAGTAGCCACCGGCCAACTAACACTTACTAGCAAAAGAAAGAACAAAAAGAATTTTTTCATCATATCAAGTAACCTCCGATCAGAAAGAGGATCGCTAGTCCAGCGAAAATCCCAAGAGCAGTCAGTCCTAATTTTTTCTGGCTAATCGGCAGGACACCGCTGACTTTTCCTGTTTGTCCATTCATTGCATAGTAGTAGACTTTTTTACTTGAGTCATTGCTTCGATAAGTAACGAGCCATACCGGCAACAATACGTAATTATTTACTTCATTTGTGATTGAAGCAGAGGTTCGGACACCTGTCAATGTTGTATACCCATTGGCAGTATCTTTTAACAGCTTCTCTGAATAGTCTTTTAATTCAGACTGAATTTGCGATTTGATTGCCTCGTATTCGATATCTCTTTTTTCTGCTTGGAACCCGGCTAAATACTGGCTTTTAAAATCAATTGCTTTATCTAACGGGAAAGGTTGCACGCCTTCGACCATCTTTTGTTGCGTATTTTTTGATAAGGCATTTTTTACTAGTTCTTTAAAAGAAAGCTTGCCTGCTCTTGAAACAGCAAATTGCTTCGTTTCTGTGTATTCGATGTCACCTATTCGCCAAATGCGGATAACGGTGCCGTTTGCCTGCATTGTGCCATCTACTTCAGCATCTGTAGCCCAATAAGGGAAATATACACCCGTCAACTTATCGATTTGATCCTTATTGAAAAAAGCTTTTGGAACAAACCATTTTTTCTTGGTCCAAGCGAGAAATCTATTGATTGCTTCTTCTTTCTCGACAGCAAAAGGAAGTACTTTATTTGGCAAGAATTCTCCGCTTAAACGTCCCGATAGTACAACGGGATTATGGCAGTAGTAACAATAAGTCGCAGCAGTGGTCGCATCGGTCACAATCTCTGCACCACAGTTGGGACAAAGGAAAAGATCCATCGATACAGTATTACCTGCAGCTTCGTCCGCTGTATCTGAAAAACCGCCTGCCTCGTCAAACGCTTTGCGCTCGGCTTCACTCATGTTGGTAAGCTGTTCTTGGGCTGTAAAAGTAAAATCTTCTGTAGACGAAGGTTCTTCTTTGCTCTCTTCGCCAGCCATACGCGCTTCTTTTTGCTTCTGCTCATATTGGCTGACTTCTTCTTCGGTATAAATATTCAGGCAGTATTCGCAATGAAATTTTTGGTCTTTAGGATCAAAAGTCAACGGACCGCCGCAATTAGGACATTTATGTGTAAGAACATCCATCAGCTGCACACCTTTCTCAATAAATTAATCAACGGGGATTCCTTTAAACGGTTTGCCGCAGTTTGGACAGAATTTAGGGATGCCGTTGGAAAGATCCACAATCTCGTTGCATTCGCTGCAACGCATCTGTAGCTTAGGCTGAGCGTTTTCTACTGGTTTGGCAGCGCCACAGTTGGAACAGAATTTTCCGGAATTTTCTGTCCCACAGACTGGACACGTCCAAGTATCTGCATTCCCTTGTGCGGCTTGTTGATTTTGTTTTTCAGCTTGTTGCTTGATTTGTTCTTGGTTGTTTTGAGCCGCTTGGGAAAGGTAAGAGCCATTTGCATTCATTCCCATACCTACGCCCATAAAGCCAGTCATTGCTCCTGCTTCATTTTTTCCAGCTGCTTCCATTCCACGGGCAATGGAACCTTGCACGTATCCTTCACGTACGCTAGGATCACCTAGCATCGCCCCTTCGTTACGCATATTGATTAGTTTCACAGAATCATCTGTGTAAGAAATGCTGGCCACAGCGACAGAGACGATCTCCATCCCTCGCAACTCGCGCCAAGAATCATCCAATGCAGTATCCATGTATTTGCTTAACTCCAAACTCTTAGATGGGACATAAGAAATCCGTTGTCCATCCGCAGACATCTGATTGATTGCTGATTGCAATGCTGTTAGGAATTCAGCTAAGTATTGCTCATTGATATCATTGATTTCTACTTGTGTTTTGTTTTTAGGAATTGCGTTTGTATAAAATAAAATCGGGTCAACGACATGAATAGAATAAGTGCCATGTGCCCGTAAGAATAATTCTGCGTTATAGAAATTATCAAAGTAGTTCAATGGCGCACTCGTACCGAATTTGATTCCCTTTATTTCTTGGAGATTGATATAAAAAACTTGTTGTTTCTGCGGTGTAACGCCACCAAATTTAAATCGGTCAAATGTTTCAGCAATTGCTTCTTTCAGTGTTCCGTTGAACATGGAAGGAGCTGCGTCATTTTTAATGGTGTAATAACCTTCCTCAGCGGTATAATCGATGATTTTTCCACCATCGACCAAAAGCATCATCATGTTTGGATAGACATGGACGACTGTTCCGTCTGTCAAAACATCTTCTGTTCCTTTACGATTGGAGCCACGTTTGTCATCTTTACGAACTTTGACACCTTTCGTCATAACCGTTGTATCACTCATATTGTCTGGTTCGATGACTTCTAGCCATTGATCTGCCAGACCGCCGCCGACCATACTTGTTGCTGCTTTGATAAGACCCATAAAAAATTCCTCCTCTGATTCAGCTAATGCCAAACAATTATTGTTTATTTATTATACCATAGGAAGAAGTGAAACTTCTCGGACTAGAGACGGAATTGAAATGGAAACTTGCGTATTGATTAAATACCTGAAAAAGCCGAGAAGGATAGTAGTTTTTTTACCCAATATCACGTATAATAAGAGATAGTGAATTTTTTAAAAAAGGGGGATCCTTATGGCATATCAAGCACTTTATCGAGTCTGGCGTTCGCAGCGTTTCGAAGACATCGTTGGACAAAAAGCTGTGACACAGACACTAAAAAATGCTATTGTTTCCCACAAGACCTCACATGCCTATTTGTTTACAGGACCCAGAGGAACCGGAAAGACAAGTGCAGCGAAGATTTTCGCAAAAGCAATCAACTGTCCGAACAGTAAAGACGGTGAACCATGCAACGAATGCGAAATGTGTCGATCAATCACTGCTGGTACGCAAGAAGATGTGATCGAAATCGATGCTGCCAGCAATAACGGAGTCGAAGAAATCCGATTTATCCGTGATCGGGCAAACTATGCGCCTACAAAGGCAGCGTACAAAGTGTACATTATTGATGAGGTACATATGCTTTCAACAGGAGCTTTCAATGCCTTGTTGAAAACATTGGAAGAGCCAAAAGAAAGTGTCATATTCATCTTAGCAACGACCGAACCTCACAAAATACCAGCTACGATCATTTCACGAACCCAACGATTTGATTTTAAACGGATCAATACGGCAGATATTGTCGAACATCTTGAATTTATCTTAAAAGAATCGACTATCAACTATGAACCAGCTGCATTGAATGTGATTGCCCGTTCCGCAGAAGGCGGGATGCGGGATGCATTGAGTATTCTTGATCAGGCAATCTCATTTAGTGAAGGAACGATTACTTTAGATGATGCCATGCAAGTAACAGGCAGCTTGACAGACGAAATGATGGACAGCTACTTGAGTGCTTGCGTGAAAAAAGAAGTACCAGAAGCATTGGAAGCGTTGAATCAAATTCTCGCAGCCGGCAAAGAATCACGTCGCTTTCTAGAGGATATGTTACAATACTGCCGTGATCTGCTGATGTATCAGCAAGCGCCCAATCTAGTTGAAGAACAATCAAGTACGATCAGAAGTACATTTACGGAATTGGCACAAACTGTTTCAGCGGATCAGCTATTTTCAATGATAAAGATTTTGAGCGATACACAAAATGAAATCCGATTTACTAATAGTGCCGCTATTTATTTGGAAGTCGCTACAGTCAAACTCGCACAGCTACCTTCTGCTTCTGTTCCTTCAGCAAAAATGGCATTAGCAGATGATCAGATAGTAAAACAGCTGCAACAAGAGATCAAGGAACTGAGAAACGAAATCAAAGAACTTCGCAGTAACACAGGAACTGTGAATACAAAAGTACAGCCAGTACAGCAGACGAATCACAAAAAACAAACAAGTACGTATCGGGTACCGACGGAACGGGTATATAAAGTTCTGCGGGAAGCGACAAGACAGCATCTGAACCAAGTAAAAGAAGTATGGGAAGATTTGCTGATGAGCCTCTCTGTCACTCAGCGGGCAATGCTTAAAGCAAGTGAACCAGTTGCAGCTGGCCCTACAGGATTAGTGATTGCATTTGATTATGAGATTGTTTGTCAAAGAGCAGCAAACGACGAAGAACTGCAGCTTTCGGTACACAATAATTTAAGCCGAATGATCAAAGACTATGCGCCTGATCCGGTTTATATCACAAGAGAAAGTTGGCCGGAACTTCGAAAAAATTATTTGACGCAAGCACAAGAAGAGGGAGCAGAAAATTCTTTTGCTTCTGAAGAGTCAGAAGGAGAAATCGAATTACTCCCTCAAGAACAGGAAGTACCAGAAGAAACACTTGTAGTAAAAGCAGAGGAATTTTTTGGTTCCGAGGCTGTTACAGTAGTAGATGATTAAGAAAAAAGGAGTAGATAATTATGATGCGTGGAATGGGCAATATGCAAGGCATGATGAAACAAGTACAAAAAATGCAAAAAGAAATGGCGGAAGCACAAGAGCTGCTAAATAAAACAGAATTTACAGGTAAAGCCACTAATGAATTGGTCAAAGCCGTATTTACAGGTGATCGCCGTATGAAGGACATCCAAATCAATGAAGAAGTCGTTGATCCTGATGATATTGAGATGCTTCAAGATCTTGTCGTAATGGCAGTCAATGACGCAATCGCACAAATTGATGTGGAAACTGAGAAAAAATTAGGGAAATACGCAAAAGGTTTACCAGGATTTTAGTTTTAAACTGAAGGAGTAATGAATATGCAATATCCAGAACCAATTGCGAAACTGATCGACAGCTATATGAAACTTCCAGGAATCGGTCAGAAAACAGCGACAAGACTCGCGTTTTATACAATCGATATGAAAGATGAAGTAGTGAATGAATTTGCTAAATCTTTGTTAAGTGTAAAACGAGATTTACACTTTTGCAGTATCTGCGGAAATATCACAGAAGAAGATCCTTGTGAAATATGTAGAAATCCTTCACGTGATCGCAGCATTATCCTAGTGGTCGAAGAGCCGAAAGATGTAATGGCGATGGAAAAAATGCGGGAATATCACGGACTTTATCATGTACTCCATGGTGTGTTATCACCGATGGAAGGGACAGGTCCAGAAGATATCAATATTTCTTCGCTGCTGCAGCGGCTGCATGATGCAGATGTAAAAGAAGTGATCATCGCAACAAATGCGACAACAGAAGGAGAAGCAACAGCAATGTATCTCTCACGTCTAATTAAACCAGCCGGTATCAAAGTAACACGTTTAGCACATGGGTTGTCTGTAGGCTCTGATATCGAGTACGCAGATGAAGTCACGTTATTGAAAGCTGTCGAAGGAAGACGCGAGTTATAAATTTCTAATTAAAAGTTTTTTCAGATACAATATAGAAGCAGCATAAGAGATGGGGGCAACAATGTGAACGGACTATTTATTACAATTGAGGGGCCTGATGGTGCAGGAAAAACCAGCATCTTGAATGAACTTTTCCCTCTTTTGAAAGAAGTAGCAAAAACAGAAATCATTCAAACAAGAGAACCGGGAGGCATCCCGATTGCTGAAGAGATTCGAGCGGTAATCCTGGATCCAAAAAATGATCGGATGGATGAACGCACGGAAGCACTACTTTATGCGGCGGCAAGAAGACAGCATCTAGTCGAAAAGGTCTTACCTGCTCTGGCAAAAGGGAAAATCGTTTTATGCGATAGATTTGTCGACAGTTCTCTTGCTTATCAAGGTGCAGGCCGACGCATCGGCGTTACCGAGATTGCTCGGTTGAATGAGTTTGCTACAGAAGGTACTACGCCAGATTTTACCCTTTATCTTGACGTAGATTCAGACACCGGATTAAGAAGAATCAAGAAAAACAGACAAAACCAAATCGACCGTTTAGATTCGGAAGGTTTGGAATTCCACCAGCGTGTACGACATGCTTACTTAAAGCTGGCAGAAGAGAATCCGGAAAGAATCCACAAAGTTGATGCAAGAAAAAGCTTTGAAGAAGTGCTGCAAACAAGTTATCATACAATTATTGAACAATATCCGCAATTTTTTGGAAACTAGGAAGGTGAACGTTTATGAAAATTATTTTAGCGATTATCCAAGACAAAGACAGCAACCGTTTATCAAATGAATTGATTGATGCAAATATCCGTGCCACAAAATTATCATCGACAGGCGGCTTCCTTAAGGCTGGAAACAGCACGTTTATCGTGGGTATTGAAGATGATCGAGTAGAAGAAGCATTGGAAATCATCAAAAAAACATGTGAATCAAGAAAACAATTTGTATCTACACCTGTGACATTGGATATTTCGATGGATGGGGGCGTTCCTTATCCAGTAGAAGTAGAAGTAGGCGGCGCAACAGTCTTCGTCTTACCTGTTGAAGGATTCCATCAATTTTAGGAGGAGCTGAGCTATGAATCAAGAAATAAACTTGGCTCAAATGCAACCGATCGTGTATCAGCAGCTTCAACGGAGTTTTGAGCATGGGCGTCTCGCTCATGCTTATCTTTTTGAAGGAGAAAAAGGAACAGGAAAACATGAAGTAGGTGTGTGGCTCGCACAGCATCTGTTCTGTACCCAAATGGAAGACAATCAGCCTTGCGGAAAATGCAACAATTGTCAGCGAATCGAAAAGAAAGAACATCCGGATGTTCTGGTTATCGAACCGGACGGACAAACAATCAAAGTTGATCAGATCAGACGTTTGCAGACGGAATTCAGTCGCAGCGGATATGAATCAAGAAAAAAGGTTTTTTTGATTAAAGAAGCTGAAAAAATGAATAGCAGTGCGGCAAACAGTCTGTTGAAATTTTTGGAAGAACCACCGGGAGACTTTTTAGCGGTATTAGAGACAGATGCAGTAGGAAGGATTCTCCCTACTATTCAATCCCGTTGTCAAGTGCTGCATTTTCAAGAACTTTCGAAAGAAGCATTGATCCATCGATTGCAAGAAGAGCAGATTCCATTAGAAAAATCAAAACTTTTGGCTTTCTTAACAAACAGTTTAGGAAAAGCAGTTGAAATCTCTCAAGATGAATGGTTTAATGATGCTAAGGACTTGATTTATCAATGGTTCGTTTACTTGCAAAAGCAAGACACTCAAGCCTTTATCTATGTCCAAAAAAAATTAGTGAAATCATTTAAAGAAAAAACACAGCAGTTTACAGGATTATCTGTCCTGATGTTTTATTATCAGGAAGCACAACGTCAAGCAGTAGCGAAAGGCGAATATGGCAAAGTAAAACAGATAAACCAGATAATTGAACGAATATTGATCGCAGAGCAGAAACTACGTAGCAATGTCGGTTTTCAAGCTGTTGCGGAACAGTTCGTTTTGCAGACGATTTTTTAGCTTGCCGCAGAGGACGATAATCAAGGAGGATGGAAATGGTAGAAGTAGTAGGTGTCCGATATAGAGATGCAGGTCATATCTATTATTTTGCACCAGGAGACTCTGAATATAGTTATAATGACAAGGTATTAGTCGAATCTCAGCAATCCTTACATATTGCTACTGTTGTCCTTCCTAAAAAAGAGATTGATCCAAATGACCTTCCTGAAGCTATTCGTCCAATCTTGCATAAAGCGTCAAAAGCTGAACTAGAAAAAGACAAAAAAAATAAAGAAGATGCGTGTGATGCATTGCAAATCGCAAAAGAAAAAGTGCAGTTGCGTGAGCTGGAAATGAAAATAGTCAAAGCTGAATATACATTTGATCGAAACAAACTGATTTTTTCTTTTACGGCGGACGGGCGAATCGACTTTAGAGAATTGGTAAAGGATCTAGCCGCTGTATTTCGTACTCGTATTGAGCTTCGACAAATTGGTGTACGCGATGAAGCGAAGATAATAGGCGGAATTGGTCCATGTGGGCGTCCATTATGCTGTTCTTCTTTTTTAGGCGAGTTCGTGCCCGTATCGATCAAAATGGCAAAAGACCAAAGTTTATCTTTGAACCCAACAAAAATTTCCGGTTTATGCGGACGCTTGATGTGCTGTCTACAATATGAGAGCGAAGAATACGAGACAGCAAAAAAAGAACTCCCTGACTTTGGAAAAGTAATTGTTACACCTGATGGTAAAGGGAAAGTCGTAGGGTTGAATCTGCTTAGCCGTATCGTTAGTATTCGGCTGACTGGACGGGAAAATCCTGTCGAATATGAATGGGATGAATTGAAAGAATTTATCCAAGTAGGTGAGATAAATGGATAAGAGATCATTATACGACGGATTGAATCAGTTAGAATCAGAGTTGAGAAATACATTAACAGAACTTGTTGAAATGAAGCATGCTTTGCATGAGATCGTAGAAAAAAATACGACTTTGGAGATGGAAAATCAACGCTTGCGAGAACATCTTCGGGAATTGAATCAAGTTGCACAAGCTCCAGCTGAAAATGTGAAGCAAGAACTTTCCAAGTCTCGTATGAATCTTGAAAAAATTTATGAAGAAGGCTTCCATGTCTGCTACGATTTATATGGATCAAGACGGGACAATGACGAGCCTTGTGCGTTTTGTCTAGAAGTGATCTATCGCGAAAGCGGTCGATGATCAATAACAAGAGGAGACTGGAGCGGAGAAAGACTGCTCCAGTTTTTTTATTAAGGAGATTGTGACAGATGTATAATCAAAAAAGTTTCAAAGGAAATCCAGTATACGGAAATTTATATCTTGTACCAACGCCAATCGGAAATCTAGAAGATATGAGCTACAGAAGTGTTCGTATGCTACAAGAAGCAGACCTTATCGCAAGCGAAGATACGCGTAATACACAAAAATTATTGAATCACTTCGAGATTCATACACCCCAAAAAAGTTTACATGAACATAATTATAAAGAACGTGTCCCTCAATTGATTGCTTTGTTAAAAGAAGGAAAAACGATTGCTCAAGTCAGTGATGCAGGAATGCCTTCCATCAGCGATCCTGGACATGAGCTAGTTTTAGCTTGTATAAAAGAAGGGATTTCTGTGATCTCTATCCCAGGACCTACAGCTGGGATGACGGCTTTGATTGCTTCAGGGTTAGTGCCTCAACCATTTTTATTTTATGGCTTCCTTCCACGCAAGAAAAAAGAACAGAAAGAAACATTGGAAAAACTAAAAGAACAAACAGCTACGCTGATTTTCTATGAGTCACCTTATCGAATCACAGCTACGTTGACGAATTTCTTAGACATTTTTGGTAATCGCCAAGTCGTTTTGTGTCGAGAATTGACAAAGATCCATGAAGAATACCTTAGAGGAAGTACAGAAGAACTACTTGCATATATCGAAGAACATCCAGTAAAGGGGGAATGTTGTCTGCTTGTAGAAGGAAATTCGTTTGAAACGGCAGGGACAGAAGTGGATGAAGAGCAGGGAACCTTAAAAGAACAGGTAGAAGCAAAGATTGCATCAGGCGAAAAGCCAAATGCTGCTATCAAAGCAGTAGCGCTTAAAAATGGACTGAAAAAACAAGAAGTTTACCGTCAATATCACGAATTAGGCTGAAATAGTATAAGTAGTATACAATGAAGCGACAATGTGGAAAACAGCTACTAACTTCTCAAATCTCTTGAACGCGAACGAACGTTCCTGTATAATAGCTAAGAGGTGAGGATGATGGAGCTGCAATTTCCTTTACATAATGATACATCAAGAAAAATCATTCATATCGATATGGATGCTTTTTTCGCTTCTGTTGAAGAACGAGATCATCCTGAGTTTCGTGGGCACCCATTAGTAATTGCTAGACATCCCAGTGACACTGGTGGGCGTGGAGTAGTGACTACGGCAAATTATGAAGCAAGAAAATTCGGAATTCATTCAGCAATGAGTGCACAAAAAGCGTATGAGCTTTGCCCACAAGCCATCTTTAAGCCTGGCGACCATCATAAATACAGCGAGATTTCCAAACAAGTACGGGAAGTATTCTATCATTATACAGACATTGTGGAACCAGTTAGTATCGATGAAGCGTATCTTGATGTGACCGAAAACAAAATCAATTGCAAGTCAGCCATCAAAATCGCCCGAATGATCCAGGCAGATATTTGGGAAAGAGTCCAGCTAACATGTTCTGCGGGAGTAAGTTACAATAAGTTTTTGGCCAAATTAGCATCAGACTATCAAAAACCTAGAGGAATCACAGTAGTTGCACCTCAAGATGCTGTGCCATTTTTAAAAACTTTGCCAATTGAAAAATTTCATGGAGTAGGGAAGAAAACTGTACCTAGAATGCATGAGTTAGGAATTTATACAGGAAAAGACCTATATGAATGCACAGAAATGACGTTGATTCGAAATTTTGGAAAAATGGGCTATTCTCTTTATCGTAAAGTGAGAGGAATCCATGATTCTCCAGTAAATGTTACAAGAGAGCGAAAATCTGTGGGAAAAGAGCATACGTATGGACAGCCATTGCAAACGGAGGAAGCCGTGCTGGCTCAGTTGCGCCAACTAGCCGAAAAAGTAGAAGAAGCACTGAGAAGAGTCCAAAAACATGGGAAAACAGTGGTTTTGAAGGTCAGGTACACCGATTATTCTACTGTGACCAAAAGAGTGACATTGCCAGAATACATCTATAAAAAAGAAGCGCTCTTTTATCAAGCAAGTCTTATATGGGAGGAAATCTTGGGAGTAGAAAAAGGGATCCGATTGTTAGGAATCACCTTGACGAATCTTGACCCGATGACCTATGAAAATATCGTTCTTCCGTTATGGGGAAATCAAGAAATATAAAAACAGCTTTGAGAGTTGAAAATGGAAATCCGTTTTCTCTCTCAAAGCTGTTTTTATATCAAGTCTTGTTTTTTGATTTGTTCATAGGTTTCTGTTGCATCCGTACATTTTTCCCAAATCATAACTTGGTTGGATTCTAAAGATTTTTGGACATCAATGATTCGCTGGTTGCTGCTTCCTCGAAATTGTAGTTTTAGGTCACGTTTGCTCAATTCAAAGCGTCCGTCAACAAGGATATCGATTTGCGAAAGGAGTTCTAATTTATCTTCTGAATCTTGTAGCAATTCATCAAAGGTATAGCCTGTCCATGACCAGATATCTTTTGTCGTACCGAACTCTTTTCGGATACGTCGTACGACTTGCAAGCAAACATCTGTATTCAAAAAAGGCTCGCCGCCCAATAAAGTCAGTCCTTGTACGTAATCGTTGCGCAAGTCAGCGATGATTTGTTCTTCTAATTCAGGTGTGAATGGTTTGCCATATCGAAAATTTTGTGCCGCTTTGTTGAAGCAACCTTCGCAGGCGAATAAGCAGCCACTAACGTAAAGACTGTTACGGACACCTTCACCATCGACAAAATTAAACGGTTTGTAGTCAGCAATATAGTTTTGACTGTAGTCTTTTGCTAACCATTCTTTTGGTTTTGGATTTCTCATAAAAAAACTTCTTTCATTTAAGGTTCAAAGATATAGCTATTGAAGATAAAATCCACTCGACCATATAAATAAGAACAAACTGACCTAAATCCATTGTTCAAGAAAGCTTGTTCTTATTTTGATAGAGGGCGTTCAAAGATACAAAGCCATCGAAAGAGGGTGGTGAAAAAAGACTTGTCACAGCCTCTTATTCTGAATAAACGGTGTTCAAAAGCCAGTTTCTCGGTATTAAGTTCAATTTATGCAAAAATGTGGAAAGCCATTTTCACAAAATTTTTCTTAATACTCGAAACTAAGCGGCTTTTTCACAACCTCTCAATAAACGGTGTTCAAAAGCCAGTTTCTCGGTATTAAGTTCAATTTATGCAAAAATGTGGAAAGCCATTTTCACAAAATTTTTCTTAATACTCGAAACTAAGCGGCTTTTTCACAACCTCTGATAAACGGTGTTCAAAAGCTTGCATCTGTGGTAATAAGCCCAACTAAACGAAAAATATGAGGAGCTATTTTTGTTTAGCTGTTCTTATTACTTGATGCAGGACAGCTTTTTCACAACCTCATTTCATGTGTTTCACACGTGAGGAAATTTCTTTGTGGCGACCATGTACCATCGGACGAGCTTGTGGATTTCCTAAATAGCCACAAGTACGTTTGACTACATCACATGTTTTTGGGTCATGATTTCCACATTCTGGACATTCGAATCCTCGTTCTGTTGGTTTGAAATCACCTTCAAAACCACATTGGTAGCAATGGTCAATTGGCGTATTCGTACCAAGATACCCGATTTTATCATATGCAAAATCCCATACAGCTTCTAAGGCTTTCGGGTTTTGTTGGAGCATAGGGTATTCACAGTAGTGGATGAATCCACCTGAACAATATTTTGGATAATCCTTCTCAAATTCCAATTTTTCAAATGGCGTTGGGTTTTTACGCACATCATAGTGGAAACTGTTTGTATAATATTCTTTATCTGTGATGTTTTCGATGATACCAAATTTTTCTGTATCTAAACGACAGAAACGATCAGTCAGACTTTCACTTGGTGTTGAATAGACGCTGAAATGATAACCGTATTCATCACCCCATGCATCCGCATTGGCTTTTAATTCTTTGACGATGTCAAGTGTGAAAGCTTTTGCCTCTGGGTTTGTTTCCCATTCGCCACCGAAGAAAGCTGAAGCAACTTCATATAATCCAATGTAGCCTAATGATACAGTAGCTCGACGGTTTTTGAATAATTCATTGACAGAATCGGTACGTGAAAGACGTTTTCCGAAAGCACCATACATATATAAGATTGGCGCATTTGCTGGAATGGCTTCTTTACAACGTTCTACACGATAGAGAAGCGCATCTTTCATGATTTCTAAACGGTCAGACAATAGCTGCCAGAATTTGTTCTGATCTCCTTTTGATTCGATCGCGATTCTTGGTAAATTCAATGTAACCACACCTAAATTCATTCGTCCAACATTTACTTCTTGACCATTTTCGTCTTTCCATCCTTGCAAGAATGAACGACAGCCCATAGGTACTTTGAAACTTCCAGTTAATTCGACGATTTTGTCGTAATTCAGAATATCAGGATACATTCGTTTCGTTGCACATTCCAATGCTAGTTGTTTGATGTCGTAATTAGGATCTTCAGGGTTTAAGTTTACACCTTTTTTCAAAGTGAAGATCAGTTTAGGGAAGATAGCTGTGCGCTTTTCACTCCCTAATCCATTGATTCGGATCTGTAAAATCGCTTTTTGGATTTCTCTTTCAAACCAGTTTTCCCCCAAACCAAACCCTAATGAAGTGAAAGGGGTTTGCCCATTTGAAGTAAATAAGGTATTGATTTCATATTCCAAACTTTGCATAGCATCGAAGATATCTTTTTTGGTTTTTGCTTTTGCATATTCTTTTTGGCGTTCTGGCGAATCGATCCATTCTTCCGCGTCTTTTAGATGTTTTTTATAGTTCAATTCTGCAAAAGGAGCCAGCAATTCATCTGTTCGGTCGGCAGAACAGCCACCATATTGACTTGACGCAACATTAGCAATAATCTGTGAGATTTGTGCTGTCGCTGTCTGGATAGATTTAGGTGATTCCACTTCCGCATTTCCAATTTTGAAACCGTTGTTCAGCATACCTTTGAAATCAATCAAGCAGCAATTTGTCATCGGTGTGTAAGGATGATAATCCAAATCATGGTAATGGATATCACCTTTTTGATGCGCATTTGCTATATGTGGCGGCAACATTTTCAGTCCGATTGATTTTCCGACGATGCCGGCTGTTAGATCACGCTGTGTATTGAAAACATTACTGTCTTTATTTGCATTTTCATTCACGACAGTCTGGTCTTTGTTGATTAGTTTTTCAATCGAAAAGTTGATATCTGTCGCTTTACTACGAGCAAAATCCCGTTTTGTACGGTAATTGATATACTCTTCTGCTAATTCATATTCGTTTTTTTCTAATAAGATATGTTCCACGATGTTTTGAATCTCATAGATTTTGACATTTTCAGCAAACCGGCTTTTGATTTCTTGGACAACCAAGTCTGCAATCATTTGGATTTTTTCGTAAGTAAGTGGGGATAATGAGCCGTGAATTTTCTTTTCAGCTTTGATTAGTGCTTCGTTGATCTTTTGTTCATCGAAATCAACATGGCGACCATCTCGTTTGATAACTTTCATCTGGTGTGCCTCTGGTTGCTGAGTAACGACTGTTTTCTCTTCATAATTTACTTTCATTATCTTCAACTCCTGCTAAATTGTTCTTGTCTATCATAAAACAAAATTTAGGAAGGAGCAACTAATTATCAGCTATATATAGTATTCAATCTGCTGTATAATTGGATTTCTATACTATATGTAGTGTATATTTTATTGTGAAAAAAAGTGAAAACTTGTAGTTGATGGATTTATTTTTTGCATATTTAATTTAGCTGAATAAAATAATTGAATAAAATTTTTTTATTTGGGCTAAGAAAAAGTGACAAAAACATAAGAGCAAATTGTTCGTAGATATGCTACTATGCAAATAAACAGAAATGAAAGAGGAGAAGAAGAATTGGAAAAGATGATCGAAGTGAAACATCTCAGTAAAAGCTACGGTAGCAAACTTTCTCCCGTCAAAGCTTTAGATAATATCTCATTCACAGTCGAAGAAGGCGAATTTGTTGGAATCATGGGTCCAAGTGGTGCAGGTAAAACGACGTTGATGAATATTTTATCCACGATCAATTTGCCTACGATGGGTAGTGTCTTGATCCAAGGAAAAGAAATAACAAAAATGAAAAATAGTGAGCTGAGTGACTTTCGTCGAAAAAAACTAGGATTCATTTTTCAAGAATTCAATTTGATTGATACTTTAAATGCCAAAGACAATATCCTATTACCCCTAGCAGTTGAACGGATGACTAAGGAAGAGATGGAAAAGAGAGTAAGACACGTAGCTCAATTGTTGAATATAGAAGAACTGCTAAAACGATATCCAGATGAGCTTTCTGTCGGTCAGCGACAACGAATTGCAGCCGCTAGAGCCCTTGTTGTTCAGCCACAAGTAATCTTTGCAGATGAACCAACTGGATCTCTAGATTCGAAGTCGGCCACAGAATTGTTGAATTATTTACAGACTATGAATCAAAAAGAAAAAGCGACAATTTTGTTAGTCACCCATGACCCATATACAGCGAGCTACTGTGACAGAATTTTATTTATTAAAGACGGCGTGATTTTTTCAGAAGTTGTGAGAAGAGGGACAAGAAGGGAATTCTTTGAAAAAGTAATCGACATGCAGGCGACGATTGGTGGAGGAGGAAAAATGAATGCTGTATAAACTAGCCGTCAAAAGTTTTTTTCGGCAGTCCCGAGGGTATCTTGTTTATTTTTTCAGTTTGACTTTATCCGTGATGATTTATTATTCATTCAGCGCAATGACCTATGATCAATCTTTAGTTAGAAGAGCAAGTCCAGATACTTCGATAGATGGCGGATTGAGTTTTGGCGGACTGATCATTACTGTCGTTTTACTTTTTTTCGTATTCAGTGCCAACCGATTTTTTTTGAATAGAAGACAAAAAGAAATAGGTATCTATCAACTTTTTGGTATGAACAAACTACAAATTTCAGGCATATATGTGTTGGAAATCATGATAATCGGGTTATTTGCCTGTATTTTTGGGATATTGCTCGGTATTATTTTCTCCAAACTCTTTTCCATGATTTTGGTTCGAATGATGGATATGGATCTTAATAGTCCGTTTTTTATCTCCATTCCATCAGTCGCAGATACTTTATTTGCTTTTTTCATCATCCTTTTAGCAGTATCTGTGTATTCGATATGGAAAATCTGGCGCTACCCGATAATTCGAAGTTTTGGAGAAAAAGAACAAGCAGATAGTTCAACGATGCGTTTCAGAACAAGGCATCGATTACTCGCTGTCATTGGGTTATTGCTTTTAACGAGCGGATATTTTGGGGCTAGTCATTTTAGAGAAATCACTTCATGGATGGTCAGTCATCATTACCTTGAGACATTCATTCTCTTTTTGCCTTTTCTGATCTTTTTCATTTGTGTGATTGGTACTTATTTGTTTTTCTGCTATACATTTCGGCTCTTTTTGATCATATTGAGTAAATGGAAGCTCTATTACTATGGGATCAATTTTTTAATAATAGGTAATACACAAGTGCACCTGCTCAAAAGCTGGCGTACGAATTCTCTAATTACAGTCATTCTTGGAATTTCTTTAATGACGATTGGCGGTACGGCTAGTATTTCTACTATTTTATCGTATCAGGAGAAAATATCCTCCCCGATGGATTATCAGTTTGATGTCGAGACAGAAAAAAAAATCAAGCCTATTCTGGCAGAGGAAGGACAGAAGATAACTAAAGAAATCACCTTGCATTATAAAGTCATAGGTAGTATCTACAGACCAGATCTCGAAGAACCTATGTTTCAAACTGCTAATCTGATCTCAGAAACAGAATATCAAGCCTTCAGAAAAGTTAATCCGGATTTGCCGAACGTTTCTTTGAAATCTCCTAACCATACTGTTTTGCTTGATCAAATGCAAACTCTTTTTCGGAATATTTCATTATATGGTTCTAGTATTGGATTGCCAGATAATCAAGAGTTGAAGATTCAGCAAATGCTTCCAAGTGTATTAGGTGACGAAACGATAGTATATCTAAGTCCTGTACTAGTCGTGGATGATAACGTTTTTGAAAAAGCAAAAGGTGTAGATTATCAAGTAGTCAATGTGGATGTATCAGGTGGAAATAATGAAAAGATAGATGAACGATTGAGCAGTGAAATGTCGATAAAGTGGCTCAATGCTATTTATTATTCTTATGATATCGTAAATGGGCGTCTGCAAGGAGACATTAGTACAAAGAAACTGCCAGATGACAAAATGAAGGAAGCGCAGTTTAGTCAAGAAGGTTCTCGGTTGAACTTCTCTTCCAGCTATTCAAAATTGCGTGCAGTCAACCGACGGATTGGTATCAATATTTTTGTCACACTGTTTGTCGGAATGATCGTCATTATTGCTACTGGCAGTATTCTGACCGTTCGACAATTAGCAGAAGCAGAGGAAGAAAAAGAAAATTATCACCTATTAACTAAACTGGGGATACCACAAAGAAGAATTAGAAGGATGATTTTCGAGCAAAACGCACTTACCTTTTTTCCACCCATGATATTAGGAATCACTCATGCAGTATTTGCAATCAATGTTTTCACTCAGTATATCAAAACTGCCGATTATTGGCTGGCTTATCTTGTCAGTGGCTTATTGATCCTTATCTATCTTTTGCTTTATGTCATTACGAGTCAGTTATATTGTCGGATTATCGAGGAATGACAGGCGGAATAAGACAAGATAATAAAAAGTACTAAATTTTAAACACCATTTATTTGGAATAAGAGGTTATGACACGTTTTTGTCACAACCTCTTTATTTTTTATATTTTTTAAAATTACTAGAAATTATAAAGAAAAAAGCAGTGTTTTGATGTGCTATTTTTATAAAAGCTATGTGACAAAACTGTTAGTAAAAAAACGGTTTCTGTAAGCTAGACACATGTTTCTTTTTGTCAAAATTCGTTACACTTTGTGTGAGGTTATATGAGGAGGGAATTCAATGAACAAATGGTGGTCTAATCCAAAATTGAATTATTGGGGAAAATTCATCATTCGAACAATTTTTTATAGTGCGGTACTGCTGTTCCTAATCTACCTGTATCACTATAAAAATATTCAAGGAGGAACATTTATCTATAACGAATTTTAGGAGGAAGAGTATGGAAATCAAAACGATTATTGAAGCAATCGATGATTGGGGAATAAGCGAACCTGATCGAATTGCTTATCAGGCGGATGAGATGCATACTTTTGGAGAATTGAAACAAGCATCAGACGCACTTGCTTATTATTTAGAAGAAAAGGTAGAAGGGGATGGACCAATCGTCGTTTTTGGTAATTTAGAATTTGAGATGATTGTCGCATTTCTAGGAATTGTCAAATCTGGTCATGCTTATTTGCCAATTGAAGAACATACACCCAAAGAACGTATCCTGTCGATCTTTCGGGTGGCTAAACCATCTATGGTCATCAGTATTGGGAATTGGATAGAAGATATTCCTTCTGTTCCTGTCGTAACAAAAGAAGAATTTCAAGAAATCGAGAAGATACCAGTAGAATTTTATCCCAAAAATAGCGTAAAAGGCACAGAAAATTTTTATATTATTTTTACCTCTGGTACTACTGGAGAACCAAAAGGCGTACAAATCAGTCATGATAATCTAGTCAGCTTTGTTCAATGGACGATGGAATACTTTGGGATCAAGCCTGGGATGCATTTCTTAGCTCAAGCGCCATTTTCTTTTGATTTATCGGTATTTTCTATTTATCCTGCATTAGTTTCTGGTGGAATGCTGAAGCCGTTAAATAAAGCAGTTATTCAAGATTTTCGTCAATTATTCGCGACATTGCCTAACTTGAAGTTGAATATTTGGGTTTCTACTCCATCTTTTATGGATATTTGCTTGATGGAGCCTACCTTCAATGGAGAAAATGTACCAGAATTGGACATGTTTTTATTTTGCGGAGAAGAATTGACAAAAAAAACTGCAGAAACACTACTTGATCGATTCCCAAATGCACGGATATATAATACTTACGGCCCAACAGAAGCAACTGTGGCTATTTCAAGTATCCAGATTGATCAGCACATACTAGATAAATACGACCGACTACCAATCGGCTATGTAAAAAAAGACACCAAAGTTTCTATTGTCCAAGAAGACAAACTTGTTTCAAAAGGAGAAACTGGCGAAATCATTATTGCAGGACCAAGCGTATCAAAAGGTTACCTGAACAATCCAGAAAAAACAGCAGCTGCGTTCTTTTGTCAAAATGACTTAGCAAGTTACCATACAGGGGATGCAGGAAGGTTGGATGAAGATGGGCTTTTATTTTATGAAGGCCGTATGGATCAGCAGGTCAAATTGCATGGTTACCGGATCGAGTTAGGGGATATCGAACATTATCTGTTGCAAGACTCCCGGATCAAACAAGCCGTTGTCGTACCAAAATATCAAGGAACAAAAGTGCAGCAGCTTGTTGCTTTCATCGTATTAGAAAACATAACGAAACAACCGGATTTTCAACTGACCAAATCGATCAAAGAACAATTACTGCAAGTTGTGATGGAGTATATGATTCCTCAGAAGTTCCATTATGTCAATCTGCTGCCTCAGACAGTAAATGGAAAAATTGATCGAAAAAAATTAACAGCTGAGGTGAATCCTGAATGATGTTTCCTCATATGATCCCTTACGCAGAGCCGTTTTATTTTTTTCTTTTAGCCATTGCGCTTATACCAATCGTTCTATCTTTATTGATATGGAAAAAAAGATTACCAATTTATCAATCAGTGGTGACACTTTTCTTTTTATTTGTCAGCTTTGGAGGTACTTATTGGGAGCAGGGAACGGCGCTGATAGGGTATGTTTTTTGGCAGACAATCCTTGTATGGGGCTATTTTGTTCACCGGCAAAGGAAAAATCAAACAGGATGGTTTTACGCCGCCGTTATTTTAGCAATAATTCCACTGTTTTTAACGAAAGTGACTCCTTTTTTTGAACATGGAAAAGCATCGCTGCTTGGTTTTTTAGGAATCTCTTATTTAACCTTTAAGTCTGTGCAAATGATCATGGAAATAAGAGATGGCATGATCAAAGTATATAACCCATTTCGTTATATCCAGTTTCTGCTGTTTTTCCCGACAATATCTTCTGGACCCATCGATCGTTATAGGAGATTTGAAAAGGATCAGCTCCATCCACCTGTTCGTGATAAATATGTTGATCTCTTGGGAAAAGGCGTCCAAAATATTTTTGTCGGTTTTTTATATAAGTTCATTATCGGTTATTATTTTGGTCAAGTACTGCTCCCTGTAGTAGGGCGCATCGCATTACAGCATGGTGGGATTTCATGGGCGTTAGTGGGTTACATGTACGTGTATAGCATGTATTTATTTTTTGATTTTGCAGGTTACAGTTTGTTTGCAGTCGGTACAAGCTACATGATGGGGTATCAGACGCCAATCAATTTCAATAAACCATTTTTATCATGGAATATCAAAGAGTTCTGGAACCGATGGCATATGACCTTGTCTTTTTGGTTCCGCGATTACGTGTATATGCGGTTGATGTTCTTCATGATGAAGAAAAAAATCTTTAAAAGCAAGATCGTAATGTCAAATATTGGATATTTCGCTTTGTTTCTTCTAATGGGTGTCTGGCATGGATTGACGTGGTACTACATCGTATACGGTCTGTATCATGCTTGTCTGATCTGTCTAACAGATGCATGGATCCGATTTAAGAAGAAGCATAAAGATCAGTTACCTTCTAACAAATTTACGCATGGCGTAGCCGTATTTTTGACATTTCAAGCGGTATGTTTCAGCTTCCTGATTTTTTCAGGATTTTTAGATAAACTTTTTTTTAGCTAACGAATAGTGACATATTAATTTATATAACAAAGGAGAAAAGGAAAATGGAAGAACAAATTTTATCAATCTTAGAAGAAATAACAGGAACAGATGAAGTAAGAAAAAATCGTGATATTGATCTATTTGATGAAGGTTTGCTTGATTCTTTAGCATCTGTGCAATTATTAGTCGAGCTAGACGGAGAGTTGGATATCCAAGTCCCAGTCTCTGAATTCGAGCGGGAGGATTGGTGCACACCGAATAAAATCATTCAACAAGCAACTGCATTGAAGGGTTGAGTATGAAAAAGAAACTCTTTGCTATTTTTGGACCTGTTGTTCTCGCTTTTGGTCTGCTTGCCCTATTTTTCACTTCTTCCTATCGAGTAAATATTGATAACCCGGAAGTAATCAAGCGAGCGTCTTCATCTATGTCAGCAAATGTACTAAAGGGCGATGCAATAAAAAACAAAGCTTTGTCTGAAAAACAATATATCCCCTTTTTTGGGTCGAGTGAATTAAGCAGGATCAGTCCATTCCATCCGTCTGTTTTGGCTGAAAAATATGATAGAGGTTATCGTCCTTTCTTGCTAGGAGCGCCGGGAACACAATCATTAAGTCAATATATGATGATGCGATCTGCAGGGGATGATTTGAAAAACAAAAAAGTGGTGTTTATTATCTCGCCTCAATGGTTTGTAAAAGATGGTGTAAAAACAGATTATTTCAACACTTACTATTCTGAACTTCAGACCTATGATTGGTTGTTCTCATTGAAAAAAGTCACATCAGCTGATCGCTATTTAGCTAGAAGACTATTAACTTTTTCAAAAGTAAAAGAGAACGATACGCTGACAGGAATTCTACAAACGATTAAAGAAGGAAAGTTACCTTTACCTGAATCTTTGGATCAGTTGCACAGCCAATGGAACATGTTGAAGCGTGAGGATGAGATATTCAGTGATATCGGTTTGAAAGATCGTCAGCAAAAAATCGATCATGAATCAAAACGATTACCAGACCACTATCAAGAAACAGAATTATCCATTTTGGCAGATAAGATTGGAAAACAAGAAACGACAAATAATCCATTTGGTTTGAAAAACGATTTTTACACACATCGTATCCGATCCCACGAGCCAGAACTCAAACAGTCACAAAAAGATTGGGATTATCGTTTTTCACCAGAATTTTCTGATTTTCAGCTAATCTTGGATCAATTAGCAAAAAATCATAATGAAGTGTTGTTTATCATTCCACCGGTTAACGAGAAATGGAGCGATTATACCGGACTATCTCAAGAAATGCTACAAGGATTTGCCAAAAAAATCAAATTTCAATTAAATAGCCAAGGATTCAATCGAATAGCTGATTTTGTCAATCAAGCTGGTACCAATTATTTTATGGAAGATACGATCCATTTAGGGTGGAAAGGCTGGCTAGCCGCAGATCAACAGATTAGACCGTTCTTAGAAGAAAACCAGCTTCCTAGTAGGTACCATCTCGATGATGCTTTTTTCAGCAAAGCTTGGCAACAACAAGTACCAGATAAACTACGATTAAAATAAATAAAACAGGTGGAGGATATCTGCCTGTTTTATTTATTTTAGAATATTCTGAAATAAACAGTAAAAATACCAAGTTTGCCTGAACAAAAAACAAAAGCAATGGTATAATCACAATATGAATATAGAAATGGGGGAAAACATTTGGATACAAAAGAAGAACAGCTACTAATTGATTTGACTTCTGCAAAAGGAGTACCTGGGAATGAAGAAGAGGTAAGAGAAGTATTCAGAGAATATGCTAAACCATTCGCTGATGATATTTTTTATGACGGATTAGGCAGTGTGATTGCAAAGCATGGCGCTGGCGGAGGACCAAAAGTCTTTATTTCTGGTCATATGGACGAAGTTGGTTTTATGGTAACAAAAATAACCGAAAAAGGCTTCTTGGAATTCCAAACACTTGGAGGCTGGTGGGGACAAGTGATGCTTGCTCAGCAAGTTGAAATCAAAACACGAGAAGGAAAAATCATTCACGGGGTAATTGGTTCAAAACCACCGCATGTTTTAACACCTCAAGTAAGAAATAAACCATATGAAATCAAAGATATGTTTATTGATATCGGTGCATCAAACCAAGAAGAAGCCAAAGAGTGGGGCATACGTCCGGGAGATATGGTCACCCCATATATTGAATATAAACGAATGAACGGCAGTAAGTATTTGCTGGCAAAAGCATGGGATAATCGGATAGGGACAGCTGTTTCTTTGCGAGTATTGGAGAATCTATCTAAAGAAGCACATCCAAATGTTTTATTTGCAGGAAGCGATGTGCAAGAAGAAGTGGGCTTGCGAGGCGCTCGAACAAGCACGCACCTTGTAAATCCGGATATTGCTTTTGCTTTAGATACTGGTACAGCAGGTGATACTCCAGGAATGACACCAAAAGAAGCAGATTCGGTTTTAGGAAAAGGTCCACAGATTTTGATTTTTGATGCATCGATGATTCCGCACAAAAAATTATTGAATTTCGTTATCGATGTAGCAGAGGAAATGGCTATCCCATTCCAATATACAGTGATCTCTGGCGGTGGAACGGATGCAGGACAAATGCATTTGACAAGAGACGGCGTTCCTTCTGTAGCCATTACTGTTCCTGTTCGTTATTTGCATTCCCACACATCAGTGATCCATGAAGATGATTATTTGAATACAGTGAAGCTAGTTACTGAGTTAGTGAAACGACTTGATAGTGAAACAGTTGAAAAAATCCGGAGTTATGAATAATGAATAATAAAATGCCTATTTCTGAATATCGAAAAAAAGCGCGAGCTTCTTTGGAGAATCAATGGGGAATCAATGCTTGGCTTGTTTTCTTATCCATATTGTTCACGAGCGTCATACAGAATTTTTTTGACGGTTTCAGTCCTTTTACGGAAGAAAGCATGCAGCAAAACCTATTGAGTTTTCTAGTCGATAATTTGCTTTTATTCGCATTCAACTATGCATTGTTTTATATTGCGTTAGTAGTTGTACGAGGTGGCAGACCAAAAAGCAATCTTCTATTTTCAGTTTTTCAAAAAAAATATTTTGGTTCGATACTTGTCATCAATTTGATTAATTCAATCATCAACTGGTTGCTCAACAGTTTGATCTTTCTGCCCATGTTTTTAATCAGCGGAGTGAGTGCTTATACGCAGTTGCTTTTCAATTCAAGTACGGTACCTACGGATGTCATGCCAGGAGATTTTCTTGATATCAGCTTTGTTTTATCAACGGTAGGGATGATTTTTGTTTCAGCACTTATCATGAGCATCGTTGGCGGATTGTTCCAATTTGCTGCATGGACGAAGTTCGACTATCCTGATTTGTCGGTCGTACAATGCTTAAAATATGGCTGGTTCTTATTGAAAGATAGAATCGGTACGTATATTTTGTTGCAACTATCTTTTATCGGCTGGTATTTGTTAGGGGCAATCGCTTTATTCATCGGTCTTTTGTGGGTCATCGTTTATGTTAATGTATCAGTTGCAGAATTTTATGAACAAGCACGGATTGAAAAAGGTGGTCCAGAAGCCTATTTTGCTTAATCTGTAAGCAGTTTATTCATTAGAAAAATAACTTTTGTGGTAGGATAAATCTTTGAGGGGGAATATATGATGAAATTAACTGTTTTAGGCTGCTTAGGGGCGTATCCTTATAAAAATCAAGGGACAACAGGTTATTTACTTCAATCTGACGGTTTCAACTTGTTGATTGATGCAGGTAGTGCTACGCTCATTAAATTACAAGAACATCTTGATCCACTTGATTTGGATGCTGTGATCCTTAGCCATTATCATCATGATCATATTGCTGACCTTGGTGTATTACAGTATTACTGGCAACTTCATCCCAAGAGAGATCCGGAGACATTGCTTTCAATTTACGGGCACACAAAAGATTCTGTCCACTTTGAAGAATTGACGATGGCGAATGTCTCAAAAGGACATCCTTATTTTGAAGCCGAAGAATTAAAAATTGGTCCTTTTCTGATTACTTTTATGGAAACAATCCATCCAGTAGTATGTTACGCCATGCGAATCGTAGAAGAAGCAACGGGGAAAGTATTCGTATTTACAGGAGATTCAGGTTATTTGGAAAGTTTCGCTGATTTTGCGAAAGAGGCTGATTTGTTTCTAGCAGATACCTATCTATTTGAAGGAAATGAACATCATCATGCACATTTCACTTCAAAAGAAGCTGGAGAACTGGCGAAATCAGCTAACGTAAAGAAACTTGTACTTACCCATCTACCTCAGTTTGGCGACTTAGAACAATTGAAAAATGAAGCGCAAAAAGCAGCAGGTAAAGGGATAGATGTAGAACTTGCTGCAGTTGACAAAGTGTTTGACATTTAGGAGGAAGAACATGATTTTTGTACCAAATGAAAACCACGACCCAAGAATCAATTTAGCAATTGAACAATACTTGTTGCAAGAAATGCCATTAGATGAACCCATTTTGCTCTTTTATATCAATGAACCTTCAATCATCATCGGTAGGAATCAGAACACGATTGAAGAAATCAATCGAGATTATGTGGAAGAACATGGTATTCATGTGGTCCGCCGTCTAAGTGGAGGCGGAGCTGTCTACCATGATTTTGGGAACTTGAACTTTAGTTTTATTATGCCTGATGATGGTGATTCCTTCCGTGATTTTGCGAAAGTAACACAACCAATCATCCAAGCACTTCATGAATTGGGTGTTGCCGGGGCTGAGTTGAAAGGCCGAAATGATTTAGTCATTGATGGTATGAAATTTTCCGGTAATGCGATGTATGCTACCAACGGCCGGATGTTTGCTCATGGAACGATCATGTTCGACTCTGATATCAATGAAGTAGTCAATGCATTAAAAGTAAAAAAAGACAAAATCGAATCAAAAGGAATCAAATCGATCCGTTCTCGTGTGACGAATATCAAACCGTTTCTTCCCGAAGAAAAACAAAAAATGACAACGGAAGAATTTCGTCAAGAAATCTTGTTGAAAATTTTTGGTGTAGAATCAGTAGAGGAAGTAAAAACATACGAATTGACCGACGAAGATTGGAAAAAAATCAATCGAATCTCTGAAGAATATTACCGAAATTGGGATTGGAATTACGGAAAGTCCCCAGATTTCAATTTCTCTCGTCAAAAACGTTTCTCTATCGGTTCGATCGAAGTCCACTTGAATGTATCAGAAGGAATGATTAAAGAAGCAAAAATCTTTGGTGATTTCTTCGGACTAGGAGATATCTCTGATGTCGAAAAAAAATTGGTGGGACAGAAATATGATAAAGAATCTCTATCAAAAATAGTTGACCAAATTGATGTGAAAAAATATTTTGGTGCGATAGAATCAGAAGAATTACTTACCTTACTTTATTAAAAACAAAAAGCAGCGGAATCCTTATGTATTGGATTCCACTGCTTTTTTATATAGAATTCGAGTAATTTCGGGAAAGCTGAACAGTGATCCGATCAATCAATGTATCTTTTTCCTGCGTTAGTGTTCCAGTGTAACGATCTGCCACATCTTTCATCATCATCAAATCAAAGCGTTCCTGATCATCTAATTCTTCTGTGATACCTCGACTAAATATATTCGTATCATAATGTGCACTATGTTCGCAACAAATGACGAAATGATTCTCTTGCTCATATATCGACAAATGAATTTTTCGATACAGCGGATTTTCGATGGCATGAGTTTCTCTAAAGGAATGCTCTAGGGCATGAATCAAAAGCTGGGCTAGATCATCATCTTTGATAGGAAGCTCCTCCGGAAGTTCTGCTTCGAAGGTGATCTGGATATTCCGTTTATCAGCTAACTGTTGATAGCGCGCGAAAATCAGATTTGTCATCTGATGATTGCAAAAAGAACACAGCATTTCAAAATTTTTTGCTTCTTCCAAGATTGTTTCCACATATTTTTTTGCTTTTACTTGATCCGTATGCATTAAGTCTTGCAGATTTTCCATTTCCTGAACAAATTCTAAACGAAGCGTATTTACTTCTTGGATATGCTGTCGCAGTTGCTCATAATGCTGTTCCAGCAAATCGTTTTTGATTTTTAAGAAATCTACTTGTCTTCGGTCTTTATCTGTGTTCAGAATGTGGTCAATCAGATTGTAACTGATAATAACAATCAAAATAATAATGAATAAAATCGTAGACCAATTGATCGTCGTTTGATAAATACCTAGTGCTGTTTGGATATAAATCAAGCAGTGGATAATGGCAACCAAGACGATCCAAGGTGTGCAAACTACATAAAAACGATTGTTCTTATATGCTTCACCAATGCAGGTAAGCGAAGTGACTAGAGTACTGATAACACTAGCTATATTAGCAATTGGCATCAATTCAGGAAGTTCAGCAGAAGTAAAAGCTGCATAAAGCAGAACACCAGAAAAGATCGAAAGCTGGATTATACAAAAAATCCCATACCATTTTTTATAATAAATCATCCGGCTCCAATAATAGCAGATAATGAAAGACGAGGTTAGGATAATAAATAAATGAGATAAAAAAGAGTGAACGAATGGTTCAAAAAGGATGCCACTTAAAATATCTTCTGAAACAGCTTCAAATCCTAATGCCAAAGCAAAGCAGCTTAAGATAATCAGCGAGTATTCAAGCCGTTTTTGTTTGTACATCAAGTAGATAGTATAGATAAACGTCCCAATAGCAATGAAAACTGCAATGATCATCGTTAATACTTGTGGTACTGATTGAGAATAGATAAAACCGATTAACGGACCAGTTGTACCCAGATAGACTTTCGGCGGTAACCCAGCGTAGTTCTGATAAGGAGATGAGACAGAGATCATCAATTTTTTTCCGATGTAATCTGATGGTAAATCTATCACAGCCAGTGATAGTCCAGGGTTGCTTTCTGCGTCGTAATCTTCCCGTTGGTATAAAATGTTTCCGTTTAGATACACAGTAATCCATTGATGATTTCCTTTGATTAGTAAATTTGCTTCGTTCAACGGTTTCTCAAGTGTCGTTTCCATAATAAATGTTTCGTCTTTGTCTACGGTAGGAATCGTACGAGTGTACTTGCTGTCAAACTTAAAATCAGGATCATCTTTTGAATAGAAAACCCATGAATCTTTTATTTCTTTCATTTGATTACTATTAGCAGGAGAGAAGATAAAATAGAAGAAATAAGCAATCCCTGCTAAAAATAACACTGATAATATAATTATTATGCTCCATTTTATGCGCATATAGAAAGATTCTTTTTTATTATATATGTTATTAAAAAAAGCCATAAAGGTATTCCTTTCTAAAACTTGTAATTTTAGGGTAAACGTTTTTTTAACTATCGTCAATTATTTATAATAAAAAATGAGATAAAGATGAGGAAATAGAATCAAAAAACGTCGTTGTCATAAAAATGTGTTTTTACAGTTATAATTTGAAAAAAAATTATCGTTATTATATGATTAAGAAGGATTGAAGAAAGAAAGGAGCTGAAAACGATGCCTGATTATAAAAAAATAACTTTTGTTAGTTCTGTAACACTGATTATATTTTTAATACTTATTCTTCTCGTCGTCTTGGTTCCTCGAATTTTTGGATTGACTCCTTACATTATTGAGGATAGAGAAATGAACCCATATTATGCACAAGGAAATCTGATATATGTACGACCAAAAAATACAGATGAGATTTTAGTCGGAGATATTATTACATATTATGAAAATTCAGGTAAAAAAATCTCGACACGTCGCGTAATAGCCATTGAAAACAACTACAACGACTTTTATACAAAAGCTGACACACGGACTTATATCGAGCCTGGAGTAGTAAAAAAGAGAAATATTATCGGTAGTCCAATCTTCCAGATTCCATATATTGGTCTGGTCCTTTCAAAAACAGCATTTGCATGGATCCAGGGGTTATTCTTTACGATTGCTTTTTGCTTAACAGGAATCACAGCTTGGAATACTTTTGTAGAGTTGAAGAAGAAGCGGAGACGAACACAGAAATTTTTGTGAGAATGTTGAAAAAGACAAATATATTCAAGAGATACCACTACTCTTCTGAACGAGTGATACGGAAAACACTAATACAGCTTGTAGATTTAGCTAGTTGTTCGTATAATGTGTAAAGAGGAGGAGTAGTATGCGCAATGAAATGATGCATCGTCCTGTAGTCAAAGAAGAACTATTGGACTTTATGCGTACCCAGCAAAAAAAATTACCGGGTGAGCTAGGCAAATTGGAAGAAGAAGCTCATGTAGCAGAAGTACCGGTTATTCCCCACGAAACAGTTGTATTTTTGAAATTTTTACTTGGACAAATTCAGCCTGAACGAATCTTAGAGATCGGTGCAGCTATCGGTTTTTCATCAAGTGTCATGGCGACAACAATCGGAGAAAACGCTCATGTTACGACCATTGATCGTTTCGATGTCATGATCGAGAAAGCGAAAAAAAACTATGAACGTCTAGGATTGACAGATAAAGTAACCTTGCTTGAAGGGCAAGCCGCAGATATTTTGCCTGAGTTGTCTGGTCCATATGACTTTATTTTTATGGATAGTGCAAAATCAAAATATATTGAATTTTTACCTGAATGTTTGCGTTTGTTACGAAAAGGTGGCGTTTTGATGGTAGATGATATTTTCCAAGGAGGGACGATCTTGCTCCCTGATGAAGAGATTCCTCGTGGCAAACGAGCTATCCATCGTAAATTAAATGAATTCCTTCGTGTCGTGATGAACCATCCTGATTTGACATCGACCATCTTACCATTAGGCGATGGTGTAATCTTAATGACAAAAGAATCAGAAGAAATCGATTTGTGATACATGATTATGACAATCAGTAAGTGATTGATTATATCAAGGAATCCATCTAAATTTGATGTGAAAGAAACTGTATTTGTAAAACAACTGAAGGAAATAGTGAATAGATTGAAATAAACAGGAGTAAGCATGAAGACAGTGCAACTCCTGTTTTCGACTGATAACCTTAGAATAGATGGAATCGAATGTGTCTTTTCAAAGGATTGATTTGGTAGTTGAATTAAAATAATTGGCTATTTGCTAATTAAATAACTATTTCGTATTGACAGAAGCAATTTAATTATCTATAATTATTGATGTTCCGCTGATTCCTGTCATAGTAGCTCAGCTGGATAGAGCATCCGCCTTCTAAGCGGACGGTCGGGGGTTCGAATCCCTCCTGTGACGCTAAAAAACCGTTAGAAACCTCAGTTTCTAACGGTTTTTCTTTGTTTTTTGTGCCAATATTGTTTGTTTTCAAAGGCAAATAAAATAAAAAAAACATCTTTATCTAGTACAATTATAGGAAGTAAAAATAAAATCCATCAGAAAGAGGAAGCAAATATGTCAATGTTATCAAAATTTTTAGTCACTCTAGTGGCCATCGAATTTTTTTATATCATGTACATCGAAACAGTAAGAACTGATTCCGATACGACAAGCAGAGTTTTTAAAATGAATAAAGAAGAATTAAGCAGAAAATCTGTTCAAACATTATTTAAGAATCAAGGAGTATACAATGGACTATTAGGAGTTGGACTACTTTACGGAGCTTACCTTTCTTCCGCACCTAAAGAAATTACAAGTATGCTGTTGCTATCAATTTTTATTGTTGCATTGTATGGAAGTCTGACTAGCGATCGTTGGATTTTACTAAAACAAGGTGGGTTAGCTCTGCTGGCCTTGCTTTCTATTTTCTTCTAAATGTAGAAAAACAAGGATTTATTGGACAAGAAACTTTGTGAAAAATATTACTTTATCTCATGAAATATGCTATTCTAATGAATGGTATTTTAGAAAATTTCATGAAAAGGAGTTAGATAGGTGTTCAAAAATTATGTTTTATCACTAAAAAAAGAATTTTCAGGTTATGATCTTTCAAGATTTCAGAAAGATCTTTTGGCTGGAATCACAGTAGCTGCTGTAGCATTGCCATTAGCCTTGGCTTTTGGGGTATCAAGCGGAGCCGATGCGTCCGCAGGTTTGATTACGGCTATCATTGCCGGTCTCGTTATTGGCGGTTTATCAGGCGGTTTTTATCAAATATCAGGTCCGACAGGCGCAATGGCAGCTATTCTAATGTCTATTGCGGCAACAAAGGGAATGCAAGGTGTGTTGCTTGCTACTTTTTTGGCTGGTCTATTTTTACTTGTAGCAGGGCTTTTCCGATTAGGAACACTAACTTCTTTTATCCCAGCACCAGTAATCACAGGATTTACTTCAGGTATTGCTATTATTATTGCATTAGGTCAGATCGATAATTTATTTGGTGTTCATTCGGAAGGTACAAATGTTATTGAAAAGCTAAGTAGTTATCAAACACTAGGTTTTCCAATAAACATAGCATCTTTGATTATGGGAGGACTAGTCATTTTAGGGATGTTCATCTATCCGAAAAAATGGTCGAAACGAATGCCTAGTTCGCTGTTAGCCATCATTTTAGCAACAGTAGTTACGCTACTGTGTCATTTACCAGTAGCCACTGTTGGTAACATCCCACAAACATTGATCAGCAGTAATCGCTTGGGCTTGGGAGATTTTAGCTTTTCTGCCTTGCAACAAGTAGCAGTTCCGGCTATTAGCATTGCTCTGTTAGGGATGATTGAGAGCTTATTATGTGGTGCTTCTGCTGGTCGAATGGCAAATAAATCATTAGACAGTAACCAAGAATTAGTGGCACAAGGGGTGGGAAATCTATTGCTTCCTTTTTTTGGCGGGATTCCTGCTACTGCAGCCATTGCTCGTACAAGTGTGGCCATCAAATCTGGCGCACAAACCAGATTAGCTGGCATGATCCATGCAGTTGTCTTGTTGCTTTCCATGCTTGTTTTTGCGCCAGTGATGTCACAGATTCCGATGCCGGCACTTGCAGGTGTTTTGATCGTGACGGCTTGGCGTATGAATGAATGGAGAACGATTAAGGAGCTATTTGTTCATAAATATTGGTCAGCTATTCTATTGTTTGTTCTTACAATGATTTGTACAGTGATCTTTGATTTAAGTATTGCTATTGTAATTGGGATTATCGGCGGTTGTGTATTTTTTGTTGTAAAAAGTGCGGCTATCACGATTTCATTAGAAACAATCGATTGGCAAAGAATAGGGCTGCCAGAAACGGAAAAGCTGAATAATTGGACAGTAGTGTACATTAGCGGTCCGCTGTTTTTCATGTCTTCAGAGAAACTAAAAAATAAATTGGAAGAACTAAACCATCACGACGGTGTCATCTTCTCCATGCGTGGCGTACCAAGTATTGATTTGACGGCACGCGCAGTTTTTGATGAATTTCAAGAAAAAGCAGAACAGAGAGGACAAACGATTATCTATACTTCCTTGCAGCCGGAAGTAGAAAAACAACTTTCTCACTTATGGGAATATACATCCACACATCAACATCAAACAGTTGCCCATGCGTTGACAGCATTGCATGCGAAATATACTGCAATGAGCCATTAAAACAATGAAAAAGAACAGACAAGACTGTAAACTAACAATTTCACCGTCTTGTCTGTTCTTTTTAATCTTGTTGTAAAAGTGAAGCTAGTACTTGCCAATCTTGATGGATAACAGGTACAAGGGAACGATTATAGAAAATAGCTGCTGGATGAAAAAGTGGAAGGATACGGTAGTTTTTTTCTGACCATTCGTAGGCATCTTTTTGTTTTGTTAGCTGTAAGACGGGACCTGTATAGAGTTGACCATGGTTTTTGGTAACAGTATATTCTTTACCAAGTAATCGTTGCAGGCCGATATTTCCAAGTGTCGCAATTAATTTTGGCTGGACTTCCATCAGTTCGTAATCCAGTATTGGTGCGTGTGCAAATACTTCGGATCGCGTAGGTGTACGATTTGGATAAACAGTTTCTGTCTGTTGTGTCCGTTTATTGATCCGATGGGTCACGCGATACGGGCGACTCCGTACAGCACTGGTGATATAGACATCTTCTCGTGTTAAACCAGTGGAAGAAAGTGCCTGCATCAATTCTTTTCCAGCTTGTCCGCTAAAAGGGATGTGTGTATCAATCTCTGTTTTTCCTGGGGCTTCTCCTACAAGCATTAATTTAGGATGAAGAGGTCCTTGCCCAGCGACAAACCCTTCTACAGGACGGCCGTTCATCCTTAAAGAAGCCTCTAGTATCAATTCTGTTGGGTATTCCATTTGTGCTCCTCCTTTTTCTTTTATTATAAGAAGAAAAGAAACGCAATGCGACTATTTTATTTGGCAGAAACGAAGAGGAAAGAAAAGCAGGAGCACGATTGTTTAAATCTTTATTTCATTTTTTGACTTTAAATTTAGTTGACGAACAGCGGCTGTTCTGGTAAGCTAGTACTGTTGTAATTGTGGACTCCACAGCTACAACCGCTCAGAACAAGTAATAAGCACAGCAGATGCTGTCACTTCGGATGGCGAGTCTAAGTATATCAGAAGGAGGTGCTTTATAGCATGTACGCAATTATTAAAACTGGTGGTAAACAAGTAAAAGTTGAAGTTGGACAAGCAATCTATGTTGAAAAACTTGACGTTGAAGCAGGAGAAAAAGTTGTTTTTGACGAAGTTATCTTAGTAGGTGGCGAATCTACAAAAGTAGGCGCTCCAACTGTTGCAGGTGCAACTGTTGAAGGTACTGTTGAAAAACACGGCAAACAAAAGAAAGTCGTTACTTTCAAATACAAACCTAAAAAACATTCACACCGCAAACAAGGTCATCGTCAACCATATACAAAAGTGGTTATCGACGCGATCAACGCTTAATCAGCGTTTGAGAAAGAAGGCCTATATATGATCAAAGGAACATTTAAGCGAAATGACGCAGGTCAGATCGTTTCATTCACTTTGACCGGGCATGCTGATGCTGGTCCTTATGGAAGTGATATCGTTTGTGCAGGTGTTTCTGCGTTAGCGATCAGCACTGTCAACGGGATTGCCTCATTAGCCGGTTTTGAACCGATTGTTGAAATGAATGAAGAAGAAGGCGGTTATCTTTATACCGAAGTCACTTCAGGAATGACACAAGAACAAAACAATATTGCTGAGATTCTATTAGAAAATCTTTTATTAGGTTTACAATCAATAGAAGCTGAAAACTCAGAATATATCCAAATTAAAACAATCAATGATAAATAGGAGGTGCAGACCATGTTGTTATCTATGAATCTACAATTATTTGCCCACAAAAAAGGTGGCGGTTCTACATCTAACGGCCGTGACTCAGAATCAAAACGTCTAGGTGCTAAACGCGCTGATGGACAAACAGTTACAGGTGGATCAATTCTTTATCGTCAACGCGGTACAAAAATCTATCCAGGTGTAAACGTGGGTATCGGTGGAGACGACACTTTATTTGCAAAAGTTGATGGCGTAGTACGTTTCGAACGTAAAGGCCGTAACAAAAAACAAGTGTCTGTTTATCCAGTAGCTCAAGAAGCTTAATTGAAGCTTGCGATTAAAGAGGTTGTGACAAGATTTTTGTCACAACCTCTTTTTTGTTTATAAAAAAAGTTGGAATGAAGGATGCGAAGGTTGCCATGTCTTTTTACGCTTAAGATTTTTTTGCCATTTTGTAATCAGAATGTTTTGATAACTATTGTTTTTATTGATGAAAGCGATATCGTTTGCTATCAGCAGCATCATTGTAGGATAAATAGTGTTCTTTTTCTTGTTTCCGATATAAAAATGGAGTTGATATTTTGTGTTCTTTTATCTTCATTACGCTTGTCCCTTCGCTTGTTGTCAACGAAACAAAATCAGGTAAATAGTTGACGAAACGGAAATAAATACATAGTATTATGTTTTGAAGCCTAAGAACAACAGTCTATAGAAAAGGAGCGATACCATTGGCAAAACGCATGGACCGAATTTATATGTATGTCAAAGAAAAAACCGCTCATTTAACAAAGGCAGAATATGACCAAGGAGTAACGACACAAGAAATTGCTGAAGTGTTAGGAATCCAAAGAACGAATAGCAGTAAAGATCTGAATCAGCTAGTGCGCGAAGGAAAACTGATAAAGACAGATGGACGACCAGTACGTTACATATATCAAACACTCGCTACGCACGTAAAGCCAGCTGCAAAACATGTGGTCAGTTACAAAGAAACGCCGGTCTCTGAAGAAAAAAATACGCTCCAGATAGATACTAAGGATATCTTTGCAAAAATCATTGGAGCTAATGGTAGCATGAAAAACTCAGTGGAACAGGCAAAAGCTGCGATCTTGTATCCGCCAAGAGGATTAAATTGCTTGATTACAGGACCTACCGGATCAGGAAAGACTTATTTTGCGCACGCGATGTATCATTTTGCCAAAGCACATCATGTAATAGATGAGGAAACGGAACTGATTGTTTTCAATTGTGCTGATTACGCGAATAACCCTGAGCTTTTGATGAGCCATTTATTTGGGTATGCAAAAGGAGCCTTTACAGGTGCAGATGAAGAAAAAATGGGAATTATCGATCAAGCGGATGGTGGTATGTTATTTCTGGATGAAATTCACCGATTGCCTCCAGAAGGTCAAGAAATGATCTTTTACTTTATGGATCACGGGACTTACAGTCGACTTGGAGAAACAACGAAATCTCATGAAGCAAATGTACGAATCGTAGGTGCGACCACAGAAGATCCAGGCTCTTCGCTATTGGAAACTTTTGTTCGGCGTATCCCAATTAATATCAAACTTCCGGCTTTTGAAAAACGCCCTGCAAATGAGAAAGTCGATTTAGTAAAAATTATGATTGCCCACGAAGCGAACCGCACGCAACGAAAGATCTCTTTGACAGAAGATGTAGCAAAAGCACTGATTGGCAGTGTGACTTATGGGAATATAGGTCAATTGAAGTCGAATATCCAGTTAGTATGCGCACGAGGATTTCTAAATCATATGCAATCTCCCGAAATATCGATTACGATTGATGATTTGACAGAAGGGATTCGTAGCGGATTGATTCAATTAGCAAGCAACCGCAGTGCAATGGCAGAGCTTTCTAAAATATTGGAGCCAAAGATAACTGTAGCACCAAACGATACAATCATGAAAATCCAATCAGACTCCTATGAATTACCTTATAATCTATATGATATCATCGGAGATAAAGCAGCTTTGCTGAAGTCGGATGGGTTGGACCAAGAAGCAATCAATCACTTTATTTCTACAGATATCAACATCCATCTGAAGTCTTTTTATAAAGACCATGGGTTTTCTTTTAATGCAGATAGCAAATTAGCAGAATTTGTAGATCCAAAAATCATAGAAGTGACCAATCAGATTTATGTAATGGTCAAAAGATCTTTACCATATGACTTTCAGCAAAACTTTATTTATGCTATGAGCTTGCATATCAGTTCGTTTTTGAAAAAGATCAATTTAGGAGAAGAACGGCATACGAATGATAATATCCGTGAGATGGCATTTGATTTTCCAGATGAATATGCTGTTGCGAAAGAAGTGCGTAGTTATATAGAAACGTATTTTCAAGTGGATATTCCAGAAAGTGAAGACTACTACTTGACTGTTCTACTCGTCTCGTTACGGGCGAACCAAGCAAGCGGCAGAATCGGTGTAGTCGTTGCAGCTCACGGAAACAGTACAGCGAGCAGTATGGTTCAGGTTGTCCAACAGTTGTTAGATGCAGAGAACGTACGAGCAGTAGACATGCCGTTGGATATGGATCCGAAAACAGCTTTAGACCGCATTGAACGCAATGTACAAGAAGTAGATGAAGGAAGTGGGGTCATACTATTAGTGGATATGGGGTCCCTCGCCTCATTTAATTCGCAAATTCAGCGAGACACCGGGATACCTGTACGTACCGTTGACATGGTAACAACTTCTCTAGTTTTGGAAACTGTACGAAAGGTCTCTGTATTAGGGACAGATTTAGATATGTTGCATGAATCATTGAAGAATTTTCGAGGTTACGCAGAAATATCTTCTGTAGAACCTGTCCAGGAAACAAAACCTATCCATAAGAAAAAAGCTGTTTTGGCCATTTGTGCATCTGGCGAAGGTACAGCGCAAAGAATCAAAGAATTGATCGAACGAGCGGTAAATAAGCGTCAAGAAACAGAATTAGAAGTTCTAGCTTTGTCGATTGTGGAAGTGAAAGAAGAATTGCCAGTTATCCAAAAAGAATATCAGATCATAGCAACTACTGGAATTACTGATTTGAATATCCAAGCACCATTTATTCCTTTAGAGCGCTTCATTGATCAAAATATCGAAGTCATTTTGGATCAGTTGCTTATGGAATCAGAAATGGAAGAAACTGAATTCATCTCGCTAGATGAAGAGACAGCTAAAAAAACATGTGTTGAATTTATCTCTGAGAACTTCATCTTTATCAATGGTAGTAAACTAATTGATCCAATGTGGCAATTTTCTACACAAATCTCTCAGACGATGGGAATTGGCAATGAAGAATATGGCTTTAAGATCAACTTAGTGATGCACACAGCAGGAATGATCGAACGGATTATTCGAAATGAAACGTTGATGGTGGAACAAAACGAATTGACGAATATAACGAGTGATCCTCTTTATAATCAATTAACAGCCTCGGTTGTCCTGCTGGAAGATAAGATAAAAGTAAAAGTGCCAATAGAAGAAATGTATTATCTGCTACGTCTAGTGCATAATCAGCTAGATAAAAAAGAATACACTATGCCTTAAATACACAAAAACGATACACTTTTGTAGTGTATCGTTTTTGTGTATTGGTTAAGAATCCTTTAAATTCAATTAGTGTATCACAAAAAAATTGGCACGCTTTTTGCTTATAGTAGTGTGTGCTAGGAGGTGGTTGTTCACACAGAAATGATAGGGGTTTCTGTGAAGTAGTGAGGAAGAAGGAGTTTTGCAGATGGATATTCGATTGGCACGTATAGATGATCGTTTAATCCACGGGCAGGTCGCAACAGTTTGGTCGAAGCAAACAGGTGTTGAACGTATCATTGTGATCAGCGATGTAGTTGCTCAAGATAAATTGAGAAAGTTTCTATTAAAAGAAGCTGCACCGCCGGGAATCACAGCAAATGTAATAACCGTGCAGAAAATGATTCAAATCTATCATAGTGGACTATTATCACGAGCAAAAGTGATGCTTTTATTCACCAATCCTCAAGATGTTGAAGCGGTTGTCCGCTGCGGTGTACAGTTGAAGTCGTTGAATATCGGCGGTATGAGTTTTACTGAAGGCAAATCAATGATTACCAATTTTGTTTCAGTAAATCAACAAGATATTGATTCCTTTCGTTACTTGAACAGTCAAGAAGTGGAGTTAGAGATTCGAAAAGTACCTGCTGACAGGAAAATCCTTTTGATGGAACTACTAGCGAAAATCAAAAAGGTGTAACAAAAATGGTTGTTGGAAAAGGTCAAATAATTCTGTTGTAATGGTTAGCAATTATTAATATTTTTAAATTTGTTACAACAAAAGTAAATAGGAGGTATAAATATGGTAGGGATTATCCTAGCAAGTCATGGACAATTTGCTGAAGGAATCTTACAATCCGGTTCAATGATCTTTGGCGAACAAGAAAACGTCAAAGCCGTGATTTTGAAACCAAGTGAAGGTCCAGATGACTTGAGAGCCAAATTGGAAGAAGCGGTTGCTTCTTTTGATAATCAAGACGAAGTGTTATTCTTAGTTGATTTATGGGGCGGAACACCGTTCAATCAATCAAACACATTATTCGAAGAGCACAAAGATAAATGGGCAATCGTCAGCGGTTTGAATTTGCCAATGTTGATTGAAGCCTATGCATCACGCTTTTCAATGGAATCTGCTCATGAAATTGCAGCGCATATCATTGAAACAGCAAAAGATGGTGTAAAAGTGAAACCGGAAGAATTAGAACCGGCAGAAGCACCGAAAGCAGCAGTTGAAGACGCACAACCTAAAGGAGCACTTCCAGAAGGAACTGTGGTCGGAGACGGGAAAATCAAATATGTATTAGCTCGTGTTGACTCACGTCTGTTACATGGACAAGTTGCGACAGCTTGGACAAAAGCAGTGCAACCAAACCGTATTATCGTTGTTTCAGATGCAGTATCAAAGGATGATCTGCGTAAGAGACTAATCGAACAAGCTGCTCCTCCAGGTGTAAAAGCAAATGTTATTCCTATTAGCAAAATGATCGAAGTCGCAAAAGACCCTCGTTTTGGAAATACCAAAGCATTGCTTTTATTTGAAAATCCTGAAGACGTATTGACAGCTGTTGAAGGTGGCGTGGACATCAAAGAATTAAATGTTGGATCAATGGCGCATTCAGTTGGTAAAGTCGTTGTAAGTAAAGTATTGTCTATGGGACAAGAAGATGTTGAAGCGTTTGAGAAGCTTGAACAAAAAGGTGTGAAATTCGATGTACGTAAAGTACCTAATGATTCACGCGATAACATGGATGACATTTTGAAAAAAGCAAAAGCTGAATTAGCAAAAGCGTAATAAATAATATTAAAGTTTATAGGAGGCTTATCATGTCTATTATTTCAATAATTTTAGTCGTATTAGTTGCCTTTCTAGCTGGTATGGAAGGTATTCTTGATGAATTTCAATTTCATCAACCACTAGTGGCATGTACATTGATCGGTTTAGTTACCGGTAACCTCGAAGCTGGTATCGTACTTGGCGGTACACTTCAAATGATCGCTTTAGGTTGGGCAAATATCGGTGCCGCTGTAGCACCAGATGCTGCATTAGCATCAGTAGCATCAGCAATTATTTTAGTTCTAGGTGGACAAGGTGTTAAAGGTGTTCCTTCTGCGATCGCGATTGCCGTTCCTTTGGCTGTTGCAGGGTTGTTCTTAACAATGATCGTACGTACAATCGCTGTTCCAATCGTTCATTTGATGGATGCGGCTGCTGAAGAAGGAAACATCCGTACGGTTGAAATGTGGCACATCATTGCTGTATGTTTACAAGGGGTTCGTATCGCGGTCCCAGCAGCAGCATTGCTATTTATCCCAGCACAAACTGTGCAATCATTCCTTGAATCAATGCCAGCATGGTTAACAGATGGTATGGCAATCGGTGGGGGAATGGTCGTAGCTGTAGGTTACGCTTTGGTAATCAACATGATGGCTACAAAAGAAGTATGGCCATTCTTCATTATCGGTTTTGTTGTAGCTGCAATTTCTCAATTAACATTGATTGCTCTAGGTGCTTTAGGTGTTGCATTAGCTCTTATTTACTTGAACCTTTCTAAAATGGGTGGTTCATCAAATAATGGAGGCGGAAGCAACTCTGGTGACCCTTTAGGCGACATTTTGAATGACTATTAATCTTGAAGGAGGAAAATAAAATGGCAGAAGAAAAAATCAAATTATCAAAAAAAGATCGTTTAGCTGTTGCATGGCGCTCTACCTTCATTCAAGGTTCATGGAACTACGAACGTATGCAAAACGGTGGCTGGGCATTTTCTATGATTCCAGCAATCAAAAAATTATACAAAACAAAAGAAGAACGTTCTGCAGCATTGAAACGTCACTTGGAATTCTTTAATACACACCCATACATTGCTTCTCCAATTTTAGGGGTTACATTGGCACTGGAAGAAGAACGTGCGAATGGCGCACCTGTTGATGATGTAGCGATTCAAGGGGTTAAAGTAGGTATGATGGGTCCTTTAGCTGGTGTTGGTGACCCAGTGTTCTGGTTTACAGTACGTCCAATGCTAGGTGCACTAGGTGCTTCATTAGCTATGGGAGGAAATATCCTTGGACCAATCATCTTCTTCTTAGGTTGGAACATTATTCGTTGGGCATTCATGTGGTATACACAAGAATTCGGCTACAGAGCTGGTTCTAAAATTACGGATGACCTTTCTGGCGGATTATTACAAGACGTAACAAAAGGTGCTTCTATTTTAGGGATGTTCGTATTAGCTGCCTTGGTACAAAGATGGGTATCAATCAAATTCTTACCAGTTGTATCAACTGTAAAATTAGATAAAGGTGCTTACATCGAATGGGATAAATTGCCTTCAGGTGGTGAAGGAATCAAGAGCGCATTTGAACAAGTTAATAATGGCTTAGCCCTTTCTCCTGAAAAGGTAACAACGTTACAAGACAACTTAGACCAATTGATTCCTGGTTTAGCTGCATTAGGATTAACATTGTTCTGTATGTGGTTGCTTAAGAAAAAAGTTTCTCCAATCGTTATTATCCTTGGTTTATTCGTAGTCGGTGTTGTAGGACACGTCATCGGACTTTTATAATCCATAAAAATATAGCTCGGGCGTTGTCCCGAGCTTTTTTTATATAGTATACTGTGAATAAACAGATATTTGGAGGGAGACAATGGTTCAATCAATCAATACAAAAGTAGACTTAGTAATTGACGCTACTTCATTTACGGGGCTGACAGATTACGGACAAATCATGATAGGCGATAATGGCTTTGAATTTTACCATGCGCGAGATAAACGCAAATATATCCAAATTCCATGGGAAGAAGTGGATTATGTACTAGCATCGGTCATGCTAAAAGGAAAATGGATTCCTCGATATGCCATTCAAACGAAAAAAAATGGTACATACACATTTTCTTCCAAAGAACCTAAAAAAGTACTTCGTGCGATCAGAGAATATGTAGATGAAGATAGAATGGTACAATCATTGAGTTTCTTTGATGTAGTGAAACGTGGTATCCGTAGCATGTTTAAACGCAAATAAAAAATAAAGAAAACTTCTAAGGGGAGGTTTTCTTTATTTTTTACTTTGCAGAAGAAAATATGAAATAGCAGTACCAATTATTTGTCCCCTTTAAATCCCTTATGCTAAAATTGATTAGCAAAGAAGGAGGTTATATTATGAGTTGGTTATGGACATTGATTGTTGGAGCTGTGATCGGAGCGATTGCAGGTGCAATCACCAGCAAAGGAAATTCGATGGGCTGTATCACGAATATCATTGCTGGATTAGTTGGTTCAAGTATTGGACAAGCGATTTTCGGCGAATGGGGACCAGAAGCTGCAGGTATGGCACTTATTCCATCTATTTTAGGTGCAGTAATTTTGGTAGCAGTTGTCTCGTTTTTCTTTGGAAAACGGTCATAAGTTTTTTACAAAATAGTAAACTAAAAGGAGTTGCAGCGAGACTGTGACTCCTTTTTGGCTTTCTTTCTTTAAAAGAAAAAGAAGTTTTCCGGAAATTTTTATTTAACTGTCGTGTACGAAGAAAAGTTTGCTATAATAGAAAAAAGCGTGCAAAGAAAGAGGGAGTTTCATTATGATGCTACGTGTAGAAAAATTGCGCAAAAAAATGCAAGAAGAAAATTTGGATTCATTTTTGGTTACCAGTCCGTACAATCTTCGTTACTTAACGAACTTTACAGGTACGACAGGATTAGCTGTTATTACTTTGGAAAAAGCATTTTTTATTACTGATTTTCGTTATACCGAGCAAGCGGCAGCGCAGGCTCAAGGGTTTGAAATTATTAAAAATGTCGGACCTATTTTTGATGAGGTAGCAAACTTAGTACGCAAAGAAGAACTGCACTCATTAGCTTTTGAGGAAACAACAGTCTCATTTTTAGAATATTCTGTTTTAGAAGAAATCATCGATGCGGAATTAGTACCTGTTTCACAGATGATTGAAGAACTCAGAGAAGTGAAAGATGAAGAAGAAATCGCCATTATCGAAAAAGCATGTAATATTGCGGATATGGCTTATGATCACATCCTGAAAATGATCCAACCGGGCATGACTGAGATTGAAGTCGCAAATCAACTAGACTTTTATATGCGTTCTCTTGGCGCTTCAGGTGTTTCTTTTGATACGATCGTTGCTAGCGGATTGCGTTCGGCTATGCCGCATGGTGTAGCAAGCAAGAAACTCATCGAACAAGGTGACTTGATCACGTTGGATTTTGGCTGCTATTACGAAGGGTATGTTTCTGATATGACACGTACATTCGCTATTGGTGATCCTGGAGAAAAATTAAAAGAAATTTATCAAGTAGTTCTAGACGCGCAATTAGCGGTTATTGATGCTGCGAAACCAGGAGTGACTGGTGTACAATTAGACGCAGTTGCTAGAGATTATATTTCAAAACATGGTTATGGTGAAGCGTTTGGACATTCTACAGGACATGGGATTGGTCTTGAGATTCACGAAGGACCAAATGTTTCTTCTCGTGCGGAAAAGCAATTTGTACCAGGAAATGTAATTACTGACGAGCCAGGGATCTACTTACCAGGAATCGGTGGGGTACGTATTGAGGACGATTTGCTGATCACAGAAGATGGCAATCGTGTATTGACTCGTTCACCAAAAGAATTGATCATCTTATAGTCTCGTCCATAAAAGAAGTAAGCGTAAAAATCAGTGTTCACAGACTTTGTTATAGAAAATCGCTTGATTTAATGATACACTATAGAAGAACTTTTAAGCTGTAAGAGATAATAAAGTTGGATATTTTCTCCAATTCATAGCAATTTGCAGCTGATCGGCGGCAGTTTTTTACCAAATGATCATTATAGCCGCATCATAGAGAATTCGGATGTATCTCGTGCTTAGGCAAAGGGAGGAATAAATAAATGGCAGATGAAAAAAATTTGATTTTAAACGCAAACCAAGATTTGGGAGAGATTGTGATTGCTCCTGAAGTCATCGAAGTAATCATCGGGATTGCTGCTTCTAAAGTAGAAGGCGTATACGGAATGCGCGGAACTTTTGCCAGCAATGTCACTGAATTATTAGGACGAGCAGCTCACGGAAAAGGTGTTTACTTGGCAAATGAGGAAGATGGCTTGAAAGTAGATCTTTACTGCTACCTGGAATATGGTGTTTCAGTTCCTAAAGTTGCAATGGAAATGCAAGAACGGGTTAGCCAGCAAGTCCTTTTCATGACAGATATCGATCTAGCTGAAGTCAATATCCATGTAGTAGCTGTTGTTCCTGAAAAATTAGAACAACCAACAATCGAAGAACTTTTTGAAGACGAAGAGGAAGAGAATGAATAAAGAATTATCAAGACACGAGATTCGGGAGATGGCATTGCAGGCTTTATTTCCGTTAGACTTCAATGCAGACCTAACAAAAGAAGATGCGATTTTCAACGCAATCGAATTAGACCACCGCGACATGATCAATGAAGATGAATCAGAGTTTGTTCCTGTTTATCTTGACACGCTAGTTGGCGGTGTCTGTGCAAAAAAAGATGAATTGGATAAAGTGATCGAAAAACATTTGAAAAATAATTGGCATATCAATCGGATCTCAAAAATGGATTTGGTGATCTTGCGTATCGCAATTTTTGAAATGACTTATGTGACAGATGTACCAGCGGCTGTTGCTTTAAATGAAGCAATTGAGTTGGCAAAAACATTTAGTGATGACCGTTCGCGTAAATTCGTCAACGGTGTCTTATCCAATGTATTAAAAGAATTAGAAGCTGGGGCGTAAGTCCTAGCTTTTTTCTGTGAATCATCATAAACCTGTTATAAATCGGGAAAATTCTATGGTAGAATGAAAACACAAAAAATATCTGGGAGTGGTTAGATGGCAGAATTGATTAACGGAAAAGAATTAGCTGAAAAAATGCAGGCAGAGATTGCTGAAAAAATCCAAAAATTGAAAGATAATGGTATCCATCCCGGATTAGTTGTTTTATTGGTAGGGGAAAATCCAGCCAGTCAAATCTATGTAAGAAATAAAGAACGCGTAGCAAAAGAAATCGGAATCCATTCATCAGTAGAGCGTTATCCTGAGACAATTTCTGAAGACGAACTACTTGCAGAAATCGAAAAATACAATCAAGATCCTAGATTTCATGGTATATTGGTCCAATTACCATTGCCAAAGCATATAGATGAAGAAAAGATCCTGTTAGCTATCCGTCCTGAAAAAGATGTAGATGGCTTTCATCCAATGAATTTAGGCAGACTCCTTGCGGGTAAACCGGACAAGATTCCTTGTACTCCATACGGCATCATGAAAATGTTTGAAGCTTATTCTATCGATCCGACGGGTAAACGAGCAGTAGTTATCGGACGAAGCAATATCGTCGGTAAACCGATGGCTCAGCTGCTCTTGATGGCAGATGCAACTGTTACTGTTGCTCATTCTAAAACCGAAAATCTGGCTGAACTGGCACAAGAAGCAGATATTTTAGTCGTAGCAATAGGACGTGGACATTTTGTCACAAAAGAATTCGTAAAACCAGGTGCTGTAGTGATCGATGTAGGGATGAACCGTGATGCTAACGGTAAGCTGATCGGTGATGTGAAATTTGATGAAGTGGAGCCTGTTGCAGGCTGGATCACTCCTGTGCCAAAGGGTGTAGGGCCAATGACTATCACGATGCTGATGTATCAAACCGTAAAATCTGCCGAAGCTTTTGGAGCAGGTGAATAAATGGCACAAGAATATTTAACTGTCACTACATTAACGAGGTATTTGAAACGTAAATTTGATGCCGATCCTTATTTAGAACGAGTATATTTAACAGGCGAAATATCGAATTTCCGTTTACGCGCCAATGCCCATCAATATTTCAGCTTAAAAGATGATCATGCAAAAATATCTGCTATCATGTTCAAAGGTGCATTCCAAAAATTACGATTCCAGCCAAAAGAAGGAATGAAAGTCCTTGTTGTTGGGCGTATTTCACTCTATGAAGCGGGAGGTTCGTATCAAATCTATGTAGAGCACATGGAGCCTGATGGAATAGGTGCTTTATATCAAGAATTGGAAGAACGAAAAGAAAAGCTGATGAAGGAAGGCCTTTTTCAAGGTCCTAAAAAAATGTTGCCGCGTTTTCCAAAGCGAATCGCAATCCTTACCAGTCCAAGCGGAGCGGTTATCCGCGATATCATCACGACGGTAAAAAGAAGGTATCCAATTGTCCAATTGGTTTTGTTCCCAACCGTTGTACAAGGGAATCAAGCAGCGGACAATGTTGTCAAAAATATCCGACGAGTAGAAGAGATGGGCGATTTCGATACAATGATCATTGGTCGTGGGGGCGGATCAATTGAGGATTTGTGGCCGTTTAATGAAGAACGGGTTGCCCGAGCGATTTATCAAGCCAATACGCCGGTAATCTCATCTGTGGGACATGAAACAGATACCACGATCGCTGATTTAGTAGCAGATGTTCGGGCTGCTACTCCAACAGCAGCTGCAGAATTAGCTGTTCCTGTTTTGTCAGAAGAGTTGATGCGCATTCAAGAACGGCAAGCTAGATTGCAGCAGGCGTTTGTACACCAGATCCAGCGGAAACAAGAACGGTTCGAGCGTGCTCGACGTTCCTATGTCTTTCGGCAGCCTGAAAGATTGTATGAAGGTCAGACCATCAAATTAGATCAATTGAAACAGCGATTATATCAAGCTACACAGCAGATTTATCATGCAAAAGAAAAGCAAACGATCGCGTTAAGCCACCAATTGGAACAAGTGGCTCCGATTTATCGAGTCAAAGCAGCCCGCCAAGAAACTGCTTATCTAGAAAAACGTTTAGAAGAGAAAATCCAACAATATATGAAACAACAGCAGCAGCGTTTTGCTCAAGCTGTTCAATCTCTTGATTTGTTGAGTCCATTGAAAATCATGGGAAGAGGCTACAGCTATACGACGTTAAATGATCAAGTAGTAAAAAGTGTCTCCGAGATCCATCAAGGGGATTTGCTGACGATCCATTATCAAGATGGAATCGTTAAAGGACAAGTACAAGAGATAGACAAAGGAGAATAAAAATATGGAAAATCCAACTTTTGAAGAGTCACTGCAAGAATTAGAAAAAATCGTCATGCAGCTAGAACAAGGAGACGTTTCATTAGAATCAGCTCTAGATTCGTTTAAACGAGGAATGGAATTAAGCAAACATTGCCAAGATACCTTAGCTAAAGCAGAAGAAACCTTGACGAAAATGATGACAGAATCAAATGAAGAAGTTGATTTTGACGGAAACGAGGAAAGCTGAAATGAGATTAACTGACTTTTCAGCTATTCATCTACCAGCTGTAGAAAAAGAAATCTTGTCTTTTTTAGATGAACATACGACGGATAGAGCACTTTGTGATGCGATGACTTATTCAGTGAAAGCAGGTGGAAAAAGAATCCGTCCCTTATTACTTTTAACGGCTGTTGCTTCCTTTGATGAACCTATCGATGTTCCCGTCTATCAAGTAGCAGCTGCTTTAGAAATGGTTCATACGTATTCCTTGATCCACGATGATTTGCCTGCGATGGACAATGATGATCTTCGAAGGGGAAAACCTACCAATCACAAAGTATTCGGCGAAGCGTTAGCTATATTGGCTGGAGATGGTTTACTGACAGGCGCATTCCAGCTGATCAGTATGGCACACTTGGGTCATTCTCCTAAGCTTCTGTTGCTTCAGCAATTAGCTGTTTGTGCGGGGTCACAAGGTATGGTGGCTGGACAAGCTGCAGATATCGAAGGCGAATCGAAAAAGCTTTCATTAGAGGAATTAGCATTTATTCATGAAAGAAAGACAGGGCGTTTGATTCGTTATGCCTTGCTAGCTGGAGGTATATTAGCGAAGCAACCTGAAGAAATCTTATTGCTACTTCAACGATTAGCCGAACATTTAGGTTTGGCTTTCCAGATAAGAGATGATCTACTTGATGTGATTGGTACAACGAAAACATTAGGGAAAACAGCTGGTAAAGATGAACGTATGGAAAAAAACACTTACCCGCATTTATTAGGCCTGGAAAAGACACGTGAGGCGTTGGAGATTGAGTTGTTATCCGCTAATAAGATCATAGACAAATTAGAAGAGGATGTTTTTTCTTTTGATGGCGGGCTGATGCGCCAGATGATCAAGCAATTTGATGTGGAGAAATGAGGGAAAGAATGGAAAAAGAACGCGTAGATGTATTAGCGGTCAAACAAGGATTATTTGAAACAAGAGAACAGGCCAAACGTTCAGTTATGGCTGGTTTGATTTACAACGAAAAAAACGAGCGGTTTGATAAACCGGGAGAAAAAATTCCAGTAAGTAGTGAATTAAGAGTCAAAGGTAAAAAACTTCCTTATGTTTCTCGGGGTGGATTAAAATTAGAAAAAGCGCTCAAAGCATTTGATCTATCTGTTGAAGGAAAAACATTGTTAGATATCGGTGCTTCCACTGGCGGATTTACTGATGCAGCTTTGCAAAATGGTGCAAAAATGAGTTATGCTTTAGATGTCGGTTACAATCAGCTAGCTTGGAAAATCAGACAAGATCCTAGAGTTGTCGTAATGGAAAGAGTGAATTTTCGTTATGCAAAACCCGAAGACTTTACCTTAGGAATTCCAGAAGTTGCTGTTATCGATGTTTCTTTTATTTCACTAAAACTGATGCTACCTCCATTACATGCTATTTTAAAAGAAGAGGGAGAAGTGATTGCCTTAATCAAACCTCAATTCGAAGCAGGTAGAGAAGCTGTAGGGAAAAACGGAATTGTTCGTGACGCACAGACCCATCAAAAAGTTTTAGAAGACATTTTGTCATTTGCGGCACAAGGTGGATATGATGTGCTGGAAGTAAGTTATTCTCCGATCACGGGGGGAGAAGGAAATATCGAGTTCTTGGCTCACTTGAAGAAAGTACCTGAAAGCGGCACGATCAATCCAGCTATTAATATGGCAGAAGTGGTTTCAAACGCACATGAACAGTTTGACCATAAATAAATTGTAACTGTGAAAATCAAGTGAGAAGTATGCGGATTCTTCTTTATTATACCAAGGAAATAAGCTATCATTGGATAAGAAGAATAAGCTAAGGAGCGAAGACGTAATGAGAAAAAAAGATCGGCATCGTTTGATTACTCGATTGTTGAGTGAGCAAGATATCCGAAAGCAGGAAGAATTTGTTGAAATCCTGAAAAGCAAAGGAATATCTGTTACTCAAGCTACGATTTCCAGAGATATAAAGGAACTGAAACTGATTAAGGTACCGGCCTCAGATGGCGGCTACCGTTATAGTATACCAGCTGAAACAAATGAAGATGTAAATACTAAATTGGAAAAACTGTTAAAAGACGCTTTCGTAGCAGTTGACCAAATGGAAAAATTTGTTATTTTGAAAACTTTGCCGGGGAATGCTTCGGCAGCAGCGAATTTGATCGATAAGCGCTACAAGAAAGAATTATTTTCGATTATCAATGATGACGATAATGTTTTGATGATTACACGAACTGAAGACCAGGCAGTTTTACTAAAGAAAGACTTCCTGCATTACCTTTAAGTTGAGGAGCGAATGTGATGCTACAAGAAATCAGTATTACTAACTTTGCGATTATTCCGGAATTGCGGCTTTCTTTTCACGAAGGAATGACCGCGCTGACCGGAGAGACTGGTGCGGGTAAATCCATCATTATCGATGCCTTAGGTTTGTTAGCAGGAGGAAGAGGTTCAAGCGATTATATACGTCAAGGCGCAGAAAAATGCATTCTTGAAGGATTGTTTGAACTTCCGAAACAAGAAGGATTCTCTGAATTGATGGTTGAATTAGGTATCGAAACGGATGAAGACAATCTGATCGTTCGACGGGATATGTCGTTGACTGGAAAAAATGTTTGCCGAGTGAATGGTCACATCATCACGCTAGCTAATCTAAGGAAAATCGGAAGTTATTTAGTGGATATCCAAGGGCAAAACGAACATCAGGAACTGCTCCAGCCTGAATCACATCTTGCTTTATTGGATCGTTTTGGAGATGCAGCTTTCCAACAGAAGAAAAAGAGTTATCAGCAAGAATATACCTCTTATCGTGAGCTGGAAAAAAGGGTACGAAAAGTGCAGCAAAATGAAAAATCCTATGTTCAGAGAATAGATATGCTTCACTTTCAGCAAGAAGAAATAGCTGCTGCTGATTTGCAAGTCGGAGAAGAAGAGAAATTAAAAGAAGAAAGAGAAAAACTTAGCAATTATCAAAAAATTGCTGATGGATTAGCTGCAGGCTACGGAGCACTGACGAATAATGAACAAAACAGTGTAGATGGTGTTGGCTTGGCCGTTGCAGAATTACAAGGGATCGCACATCTAGATGTGGAGTATGAAGCAATTTATGAAAATATCCAAAGTGCTTACTATTTGCTACAAGATGCAATCGGAGACATGAGTCGTCAAATCGATTTGTTGGAGTTAGATGAGAGTCGTTTAGAAGAAGTGACTCAACGTTTAGAATTAATCCGACAGTTGAAACGCAAATATGGCGAATCCATTGAGTCGATATTGGCTTACTATGACGAAATCACCGAAGAGCTAGCTTCTTCTGATTTTTCAGAAGGTCAATTGGACAAAATGAAAGAGGAACTAGAGCAAAAAGAGCTTCTACTTCAGCAACAAGCCGCAGATCTTCATGAAGCGCGTAAAAAAATCGCAAAAGAATTGGAAAAATCCATTCTGCATGAATTAAAAAGTCTGTATATGGAAAACACTGAGTTTGAAGTACGTTTCTTAAAAGAAGAAAACAGACAATTGAATCATGATGGGTTTGACCAAATCGAATTCTACATTACGACCAATCCAGGAGAGCCGCTGAAGCCTTTAGTGAAAGTCGCTTCTGGTGGCGAATTATCTCGTATGTTACTGGCTTTGAAAACTATTTTTTCTTCTGAGCAAGGTGTGACAAGTATTATCTTTGATGAAGTGGATACAGGTGTAAGTGGAAGAGTTGCACAAGCCATCGCGGATAAAATTTCTCAAATATCGAAACATTCTCAAGTTTTGTGCATTACTCATCTGCCGCAAGTCGCCGCAGTCGCTGACTATCAATATTATATCGTGAAAGCAGTGATTGATGGTCGTACGCAAACTTCTGTTTCAGAATTGAAAACAAAAGAAAGAGAAGAAGAAATTGCACGTATGCTAGCTGGAAGTGAGATTACAAAACTGACACTCGAACATGCAAAAGAACTATTGCAACTCGCAAAAAGGACCTGATCCACTGTAGTGGTTCAGGTCCTTTTTAGCAACTGATAGCTATATTTTATTTTTTACATGACACTCATGACAGCAGTCAATACAACAGACCCAATCGTTAAAATCAGCATCGTCCAAATGACAAATTTTGTTACTTTAGCAAAAGTACTTGTTTGTTTTTTTTCACGCATTGTTTTCAACCTCGTAATTAATTAGTTAATCCAAGTGTACAATCTTTTTGTCTTTTCTACAAGAGGTCTTTTTTATAAAAACTTCCCTTTTTTTAAATAATAGGTAGTTACGATACAAATAAATAATGTTAATAGAACTAGCCAGATAAACGCATCATCTCTTTCAGCAATGGGTAGCTTGATGTTCATCCCATAGATACTTCCGATGATTGTTGGTATAGTTAATATAATCGTTAAAGAAGTTAAAATTTTCATAATATTATTCAAATTATTCGATACAATTGCTGAAAAAGTCTGATTCATTTGTTCTACTAGTTTTAACTGAATGCGAGAAGTAGTCATTGCTTGCTCTGTTTCTATCAATACATCACGTAGATGGTTTTTCAACGCATGATTTTCTTGGAAAAGTTTATTTTGCGCTAATTCTTTCAATGCATCTAAATTAGCAGAAGTCGCTTCTCTGAAATAAACAAGGCTTTTTTGGATATCCATGATTTGATAAAGTTGTTTGTTTTCAGTTGATACTTGAAGTTTGGCTTCCAAAGTATCGCATTGAGATTGAAGCGTAGCTAAATAACTGTTATAAGACAGGGTAACCTGCCAGATGAATTGAAAGAAGATATTGAGATTGGGTGAAACATCGCTTTTTGGAAAGGTTTGACTAAAGACTTTCTTTAAAAATAGTGGTTCATGATTCGTAATTGTGATAAGCTTCTTTTTGGGCGTCAAAATGATAGAGAGCGGGTATGTATCCACTTGAAAATAACCGCTAGGACTTGTTTTAGCAAACGGATATTGTAACAATAATAACGCTGGTTTTGTCAACTTTGATTGATTGAATTCTTCTGTACGGGAATTTTCTGCATCGTCCAATATGGAAGTGATGTAATCTGACGGAATTTCAAATTGATGTGTCAGCTGATGAATCTCTTCTTGATTGGGACGTTCTACACAATACCAGATTGTTTGATCAGTTTCCTTTCCGGTATTACGCAGTTTTTCATTATCTAATGTAAAATATTTGATCATGATTTTCCTCCTGTTGCCTGTTTCTTTTATTATAACGGATAGGGAATTGGAATACATGGAATGTGTTTGTAAGATATAGAATATAACTGCATAAATTTAAATAAAATGAAACAGTTGTGTAAAGTATATACAGTATACTTGAAGCAACGATAAAAAAGGAGTTTACGTTCATGGGCACATTCACACCACTTATCTTGTTTTGGTATATTTACCCGGTAATCGTTTTGTTTGGTTGCCAATTTCTTGTAAAATTATTTTCGTTAAATCGTCGTTTTAAAATAAAAGCCCCTGATTTGGCGATTCCTTTTTTGTGGGGCGGTATGCATGCGTTGTCTAGAAACACAGCGACAATTTCTATCCTGCCGTTTTTCTTTATTTCTGTTTTACTACTGGGCATCTGTATTGCTATTTTTCAAGCATATTATTATGAAGAAATCATTTATTCGCGTTATTTCAAGATGACTTGGCGTTTGGTTTTTCTGCTGACAATCGTCTTGTACGCGGTCTTGATCATTGTGAATATACTTTCTTACCTATGAAAAAAGCAGAAAAGCTGCAAAAAGTCTTTTAAAAGGCTTTTTGCAGCTTGATTCTTAAAAAAATGTTTATGAATAAAAAAAGTTGTTCCCGGATTTCCTAGAAAAGGTGGTAGAAAGTGGGGGATTGTGGTAGACTAATTTTAGTTAGTGGAGGAATGGGGGGCTTTCAATGTTGATGGGTGAATTCCAACATAATATTGATGCAAAAGGACGTTTAATCGTTCCCTCAAAACTTCGTGAAGAACTTGGCGAAAAGTTTGTTCTGACACGCGGATTGGATGGTTGTCTTTTCGGCTATCCGATGAGCGAATGGGAAAATCTGGAAGCTAAGCTGAACGAAATGCCGTTGGCTAAAAAAGACGCACGTACATTTGTGCGATTCTTCTATTCGGCTGCCACTGAATGCGAACTTGATAAACAAGGACGGATCAATATACCAAGCACGTTAAGAAATTATGCAGCTTTGACAAAAGGGTGCGTAATCATCGGCGTATCTAACCGAATTGAAATTTGGGATGAGACACGATGGGAAGATTTTTCTGCAGAAGCAGAAGAGAATTTTGACGAAATTGCTGAAAATATGATTGATTTCGGACTATAAGAATAGGAAGAGGCTGACTAATGACTGAAACATTTCAACACTATACAGTCATGTTGAAAGAAACGGTAGATGGATTGAACATCAAATCGGATGGCGTTTATGTAGACTGTACACTCGGCGGTGCCGGACATAGTGAATATTTATTGAGCCAACTAAGTTCTAAAGGGCACCTGTATGCGTTTGACCAAGATCAAAAAGCAATCGATCACGCCAAGCTGCGTTTAGCTTCTTATGTCGAACAAGGGATGGTCACATTTATCAAAGCGAATTTCAGAGAATTAGAAGAACGCTTGAGTGAGTATGTAGATAAGGTAGATGGTATTTTGTATGACTTAGGGGTTTCCTCTCCTCAACTAGATGAAGCAGAACGTGGATTTAGTTATCATCAAGATGCACCCTTGGATATGCGTATGGATCAGTCAGCTCCTTTAACCGCTTATCACGTAATTAATGAATATTCCTACCATGAATTAGTAAAGATTTTCTTCCGCTATGGCGAGGAGAAATTTTCCAAACAAATTGCTCGTGAAATCGAACGAGTACGAAAAACAAAACCAATCCAAACAACTGGTGAGCTTGTCGAAATCATTAAACAAGTCATCCCAGCTCCCGCAAGAAGAAAAGGCGGGCATCCTGCAAAAAGAATTTTTCAAGCTGTGCGGATTGCAGTAAATGACGAACTTGGTGCCGAAGAGACCTCTTTAGAACAGGCAATCCGGTTATTGAAAGTCAATGGAAGAATCAGTGTGATCACATTCCACTCATTAGAAGACAGAATTGTCAAAAGTATGTTTAAAGAATATAGTACGGTACAAGATTTACCACCGGGACTTCCTGTCATACCTGACGAATTTCAACCGGAACTGAAAGTTATTACTCGTAAACCAATCCTTCCTTCAGAGGAAGAGTTAGCAGAAAACAATCGATCACGCAGTGCAAAGTTACGTATTGCAGAAAAAATAAGAATGAAAGAGGAGTAGAATGATGGCAGAATTAAAGAAAATGCAAGAGTACGAATATGATTTACCTGAATTGGTGGATCAGCCAGAACAACAAATGCCAGATTCTTCTTCGAATCAAGAAATCATTCCTCCACAATCACCAGCAAAACGATTGAAGCAGATTTCTGCTTTGGAAAAAATTGCTGTGGCAAGCGTGGCGATTGCTATTGTTGCTTTATGTGTTTTAACAGTCATGTTGCGTACAAATATCAGCGGAGCTGAAAAAGAAATCACATCAATACAAACAGAAATCAATGATAAAAAGCAAGAAAAAACGAGTTTAGAACAAGAAAAAAATGAACTTTCTCGTACTGAACGGATTAAACAAATCGCAGAAGAAAAAGGATTGTCTATTAATGACGACAATTTAAGGAAAGTGAAGTAAATGAGTCTTAAAAATAAAATTCGGCGGTTTATGGAAAAGAAAAATCTAAATCCGATGAACAATCGCAAAAAAGTAGGTATCATTTTATTTGCTACGAGTATTGGATTGTTCTTTTTATTTGCCGTCCGTTTCTCGTATATCGTTATTGGAGGTCATGTTGCTGGTACCTCATTAGCTGAAAAAACAAAACAGTTGTACCAAGGAAGTGAAGTAGTAAAAGCAAAAAGAGGAACGATTTATGATCGTAACGGTGTGGCGCTCGCAGAAGATGCCTCCTCTTATTCAATTAAAGCGATACTCTCAAAAACATATACTTCTGGGGATAAAAAATTGTATGTCGAAGAAAAGAATTTTGATAAAATAGCAGAAATCCTGCATAAGAATCTTTCTATAGACAAAAAAGATGCACTGAATATTTTAGAAGACGGCGCAAAAAAAGAGCTGTATCAAGTTGAATTTGGTAGCTATGGGAAAAATATCTCCCAAGAAACCAAGCAAAACATCGAAGCAGATATGAAAAAAGAAGGTGTCGCTGGTCTTTACTTTGTCGACCATCAGGCTCGGATGTATCCAAATGGCGTCTTTTCTTCTCATTTTATCGGATATGCAGTTCCAGACAAAGATGAGAATGGCTTAGTTGGTAAACTAGGTTTGGAGTCTGCTTACAATGATATTTTGAGCGGTAAAGATGGTAAGATTATTTATCAAAAAGATAATTTTCAAAATCCTCTGCCAGGTACAGTAGCAGAAGAAGAAAAAGCTGTTGATGGACAAGATATCTACACGACTTTGGACAGTAGACTACAAAGTTATTTGGAAACACTGATGGATCAAGTAAATGAAGAATATCAACCGGAAGAATTGACAGCAGTCTTGATGAAAGCAAAAACTGGAGAGATTTTGGCGATGGGGCAGCGTCCTACTTTCAATCCCGAAACAATGGAAGGTTTGACTGGAGAAGATGCTATCTGGCGTAATTTCTTGGTACAAGATAGTTATGAGCCAGGATCAACCATGAAGGTTTTCACTACTGCAGCCGCTATCGAAGAAGGAGAATTCAACGAGAATGAAACCTTCCAATCTGGAAAAATCCAAGTAGAAGACGCGACGATCAATGACCATGACTTTGGTGAAAAAGGTGTGCTGACCATGCGACAAGCTCTTTCATGGTCAAGTAACGTCGGGATGGTCATACTGGAACAGCGATTAGGCGGACGATGGTACAATTATTTACAAAAACTAGGATTTGGACAAAGTACCCATTCTGGATTAGATGACGAAGTAAATGGTGCTTTGCCTACATCAAATATTGTCGACCGAGCAATGAGTGCTTATGGACAAGCGGTAGGTGTGACGAATTTCCAAATGATGAAAGCTTTCACTTCTATTGCGAATAACGGTACAATGATTCAACCTCGATATATCAGCAAAGTAGTGGATCCTCAAACTGGAGAAGAGCGAACAACTCAAACAGAAGTTCTAGGACAACCTTTTTCAAAAGAAACAACAGAAAAAGTCCGTGAATATATGAGAGATGTTGTCGAAAGCGAAAACTACGGTAGTGCTTATGGCGTATATAGTGTACCTGGATACAATGTATCGGCAAAAACCGGAACAGCCCAAATCGCTTCTGATACAGGGGGATACCAAACAGGAGATACAGCCTACCTGTATTCGATTGTGGAGATGGTTCCTTCTGAAGATCCAGACTATGTCTTGTATCTAACAATGAAACACCCTAAGACATATGATCGAATGGCTTTGGCTAAAATCGCAAATCCATTGATGAAACGGGCAATGGATTTTAAAGAAACTGAAGAAGATACGGATACAGAAACCAAAACAGAAAAAGTATCCGTAGCCGATTATCGTAATCTAGAAGCAGATGTTGCAGCAGCGGATGCTCAAAAAAGCGGACTGCAACCTGTCGTTATCGGTAACGGGAAAAAAGTACAAAAACAATCTACTGCCAACGGTGATCAGTTGATCTCTGGAGAAAAACTGATTCTATATACTGGCGGCGACAAGCTGATGCCTGATGTAACTGGATGGTCAAAAGCAGATATCATGAAGCTAGGGAAAATCCTTGGTATCGAAGTTAGTTTTGATGGGGATGGTTATTGTGTCAAACAAGAACTTGCTCCATATGAAAAAATCACAAAAGAAAAACTTAATTTTACTTTAGAAGAATAAGAAGAGAAATAGGAGAGAAAAGAGCATGGAATGGACACAAGCATTGATTCCCATTGTCAGCAGTTGTGCAATGACGATTGCCGCAATGCCGCTATTTATTGGTTACTTTCAAATGAAAAAGCAAGGTCAGGCGATTCGCGAGGAGGGACCAAAGTGGCACAATATCAAAGCCGGAACTCCTACAATGGGCGGCTTAGTGTTTCTGATCGGCTCTATTTTGACAGGGATTTGGGTTGGAGCTTGGCAAAAACAGCTGACTCCTACTCTTTTCATCTTGCTTTTTGTATTAGCATTATATGGAGTAATTGGTTTTCTTGATGATTTTATAAAGATCTTCAAGAAAAGAAACATGGGGCTGAACTCGAAACAGAAACTGATTGGACAGGTTCTAGGGGGAATCATCTTTTATCTTGTTTACCGTTCTGAAGGCTATCCAGGTGTATTGAATTTCTTTGGGTTGGATCTGCCTTTAGGAATCATTTATGGGGTTTTCGCTATCTTCTGGCTTGTTGGATTTTCAAATGCGGTCAATCTGACGGATGGTATCGATGGATTAGTTGCTGGCTTAGGCAGCATCTCTTTTGCAGCTTACGGTCTGATTGCTTGGCATCAGCATCAGTATGATGTATTAATCATTTGTCTCAGTGTCTTAGGTGGCTTACTTGGATTCTTCGTCTATAACCGGAAACCTGCCAAGATTTTTATGGGAGATGTTGGTTCATTAGCTTTGGGCGGACTTTTAGCGGCAATTTCTATGATGCTGAACCAAGAGTGGACATTGCTTTTGATTGGCTTGATTTATGTTATGGAAACTGCAAGTGTGATGCTTCAAGTTACATCCTTTAAACTTACGGGAAAACGAATTTTTAAAATGTCTCCAATCCACCATCATTTTGAAATGTGCGGATGGTCGGAGTGGAAGATTGATACAGTTTTTTGGTTGATCAGCATTGTGACTTCATTGATCACATTATGGATCGTTTGGTAGGAGATGACAGGAAATGAAAAAAATATCAACATATGAAAATAAAAAAGTGCTTGTCTTAGGACTCGCAAAAAGCGGAGTAAGTGCGGCCAAATTATTACATGAATTGGGCGCACTTGTCACCGTTAATGACGGAAAACCTTTTGATGAAAATCCGGAAGCACAAGAATTGCTTTCTTTAGGGATAAAAGTAATAACAGGCAGTCATCCAATCGAATTACTAGATGAAGAATTTTCGTTGATGGTCAAAAATCCTGGGATTCCCTACAGCCATCCTTTAGTAGCAAAAGCCCAAGAAATGGGTATTCCGGTAATTACGGAAGTGGAGCTAGCTTACGAAGTAGCGGAATGCCCAATTATTGGGATTACAGGAACGAATGGAAAAACCACGACAACAACAATGACTGGACTACTACTGAATGCAGGCGTAGACAAAGGAGTTGCACGTTTAGCAGGAAATATTGGGTATCCAGCAAGTGGTGTCGCGCAAGAAGCGAAACCAGAAGATAAAATCGTGATGGAGTTATCTAGTTTTCAACTCATGGGAATCACAGATTTCCATCCTCATATAGCGGTGATCACCAATATTTATGAAGCACATATTGATTATCATGGGACAAGAAAAGAATACGTCAAAGCTAAATGGAACCTTCAAAAAAATATGACAGCTGAAGATTATCTGGTTCTTAACTGGAATCAGTCAGAACTACAAGAATTAGCGCAAAGAACAAAAGCACGCGTCCTGCCTTTTTCGACAAAAGAAGTGTTGGAAGATGGTGTGTATGCTGACGATCACGCAATTTATTATAAAAAAGAAAAAATAATGGAAATTTCTGAACTTGGCGTACCAGGTACGCATAATGTAGAAAATGCGCTAGCTGCTATTACTGTAGCAAAATTGTATGGTGTATCAAATGAAGCTATACGACAAACGTTGCATTTATTCCATGGCGTGCCGCATCGTACGCAATATGTAGGAGAAATTCAAGGCAGAAAATTTTATAATGATTCAAAAGCAACCAATATTTTAGCGACTAAAATGGCTCTAAGCGGATTTGAAACGGCTAAGGTCGTGTTATTGGCAGGCGGATTAGATAGAGGAAATACATTTGATGAATTGGTTCCTTCACTAAAAGGAATCAAAGCAATGATTGTATTTGGTCAAACAAAAGAAAAATTGATCGATGCTGGAAAAAAAGCAGGCATCGAGACGATAGTAACAGCCGATTCTGTAGAACAAGCAGTTCCTTTAGCATTAGAAAACAGTACAGATGGTGATGTGATTTTATTATCACCAGCGAATGCCAGCTGGGATCAATACCCTAATTTTGAAACTAGAGGAAACCGATTCATGGAAGCTGTGAATCAATTAAAATAGAAAAAGTAGAAGCGAGCGATAAAAAATGAAAATTTTGGTTACAGGCGGAGGAACGGGAGGACATATTTATCCAGCTCTTGCCTTTGTCAATTATGTGAAGACACAAGTACCGAATGCGGAATTCATGTATGTGGGGGCAAAACGTGGTCTGGAAAATAAAATTGTCCCTGATACAGGAATGCCTTTCCATACTTTGGAGATTCAAGGCTTTAAACGAAAAATTTCCATGCATAATATCAAGACAATCCGATTGTTTCTTAAGAGTATCCGTCAAGCAAAAAAAATCCTCAGTGATTTTCAACCAGATATCGTTATCGGTACTGGAGGATATGTATCCGGAGCGGTAGTGTATGCTGCATCAAAAATGGGAATTCCAACTATTATCCATGAACAAAACAGTGTACCAGGTGTTACCAATAAATTTTTAAGCCGATATGTGGATCGGATCGCTCTTTCATTCAAAGATGCGGCTCCTTTTTTTCCTGAAAACAAATCAGTCCTTGTAGGTAATCCTCGAGCACAAGAAGTAGCAGATACTAAAAAATCAGATATTTTGAAAACATTTGGGTTGGATCCAGAAAAGAAAACAGTCTTGATTTTTGGCGGCAGTCAAGGAGCACTTAAAATCAATCAAGCGGTATCGGTTTTTTTAAGTGAATATATTCCTTCCTCTTATCAAGTCTTGTATGCTTCAGGAGAAAGATATTATGAAGAAATCCTAAATAAAATAAATCCTGAAATACAAAACATTAGTGTCCAACCTTACATCAAAAATATGGCAGAAGTCATGGCTTCGAGCGATCTGCTAGTGGGACGTGCTGGTGCAACTTCGATCGCAGAATTTACAGCTTTGGGGCTTCCGGCAGTGCTGGTTCCTAGTCCATATGTTACGAATGATCATCAGACTAAAAATGCAATGAGTCTTGTTCATGCAGGAGCAGCAAAAATGATTGCGGATAATGAGCTAACGGGTGAATCACTAAGTCAGACAATTAACGAAATCATGGATGATGAAGAATTGCAAAAGCAAATGTGCCGAGCTTCTAAAGAACAAGGCATCCCTGATGCTTCAAAACGTCTTTATGACGTAGTGAATCAAATAATCAAAAAATAAAGGCGGTGGTCTTAGTGAGTAAGAAAAAAGAACCTAAAAAATTGTCTCATCCGTCTTCTGATGAAAACAATTTGACTCCTTGGCAAAAGGCTAACCGAAAATATCTGGCAGAACAAGGGATGAAAAACCAAGAGCCAAAAAAAGAAGACACACCATTAGATACACCCCTTTCAGATTCTGAAGAAGAAAGAACGGTTCAAGAGGAACAGCAAGAAATAAGCCAGTCAGAAAGCCAGTCCGAGAAAAAAATCGAATTTTTTGAAGAGATCAAGCAAAAGAAAAACGGTGGCCCGTATAACGGTTCTTTTTTGAATCGTCTCCCCAATTTAAAAAGTCAAAGGCATAAAGTACTGTTTCGTCGGTTAGCATTGATTATTACTGTATTGGGCATACCGCTGATTTTTTTGATCTATTATGTTTCTCCTTATAGCAAGCTACAAGCAGTTGCAGTGTCAGGTAATAAGGTAGTCAACAGTCAGGAAATCATCTCTGATACCAAATTGTCATTGGGAGAAAATGTCTGGGGGCAGTATTTCGATCGATCCACTTATATCGAACGGCTAAAAAAAGCACAGCCGAGAATCGAAAAAGCAACTATACACTTCAAAGGGATAAATGAGTTCGATTTGGATGTGACAGAATATAAAGAAATCGCTTTGATTGCAAAAGATAATCAATACTATCCAGTAATTGAAAATGGAACAGTATTAGATGAAAAAGTAGCAAATCCTACAAAAAATCTCCCTATCTTGGAAGAGTTCAAAGATTCAGCAAAAATCAAAGAATTAACAAAGCAATACAATCAGTTATCATCAGAATTGCAAAAAGCAATCTCTGAAATCAAGTATACACCAAGAGCAAGTAATAAAAACCTGATCCAATTGAACATGAATGATGGCAATCAAGTCATTGTAAATATCAATAATCTTGCGAACCAAATGAAATATTATTCGCAAGTAGCCAAAGACATGGATGAAAAAGGTGTAATCGACATGGAAGTTGGCATCTACTCATATCCTTACAGCAGTACTCAAGAAACGGCAGAATCGGACCAAACGGAAGAAACAACTGGAAGTGAAGAAAACGCGGATCAAATAAATGGGTCAAGTGAAGAGTCAGAAACGCAAGCAGCAGATACTCCTGAATCGTCTGATACAAACGGCTCATCTGATTCAAATAATTCAAGTGAAACAAGTCAAATAGAAGACAATCCAAGTACAACTCCGTCAAGTTTAAATGAAAATTGATAAAACAACTTTAAAAAGTAAGAATGTACTTTCTAAAAACCAGTAATTTATGGTAGAATTGAAAGCAGTGAATATATCTATTAATAAGTATATTTTAAAACGGACGCTAGTTGTTCGCTTGTATATGGAATAGTAAGTAGGAGGGAATCCCATTCATGGCAAAAACAGGAATGTATGTAGGCCTTGATATTGGAACGACATCTGTTAAAGTTGTCGTGGCTGAATATATCGACAGCCAAATGAATATTATTGGAGTAGGAAACGCAAAATCAGAAGGGATTAACCGAGGCATTATCGTTGATATCGATAAAACGGTCCAAGCGATACAACGAGCAGTACGACAAGCAGAAGAAAAAGCAGGTATCCAGATCAAAGGCGTAAGTGTCGGTTTGCCAGCAAACATGCTTGAAGTAGAAAATTGCCAGGGAATGATTGCAGTTAACGGAGATTCAAAGGAAATCACCGATGAAGATGTCAGAAATGTGGCTTCTGCTGCCCTTGTTCGTTCAATACCTCCTGAACGTCAAATCGTGTCAATTTTGCCACAAGATTTTACTGTCGATGGATTCGAGGGGATCAAAGACCCGCGTGGAATGATCGGCGTAAGATTAGAAATGTACGGTCTGTTGTTTACCGGACCAAAAACGATCATCCATAACATACGTAAATGCGTGGAAAATGCCGGATTAATCGTCAATGAAATGGTGATTACTCCTTTAGCGCTGACAGAATCAATTCTTTCTGACGGAGAAAAAGATTTTGGTACGATTGTTATTGATATGGGTGGTGGCCAAACGACAACAGCTGTTATGCATGATAAGCAATTGAAGTTTACCAGTCTCGACCAAGAAGGTGGCGAATTTGTCACTAAAGATATCTCTATTGTATTAAATACGTCTTTTAACAATGCAGAAGCGTTGAAAATAAATTACGGGGATGCATATCCAGAACGGACATCACCAGATGAAGAGTTTCCAGTAGATGTAATTGGCCAGTCAGAACCAGTGAAAGTCGATGAACGCTATTTGTCAGAAATTATTTCAGCTCGTATGGAACAGATTTTCAACAAAGCAAAAGATGCATTGGACCAAATCGAAGCATTAGAGTTGCCAGGTGGCGTCGTATTGACAGGCGGAGCTGCTAGTCTTCCAGGTGTTGTGGACTTGGCGCAAGAAATCTTCGGCGTAAATGTGAAACTGTATGTTCCAAATCACATGGGACTGAGAAACCCGGTATTTACAAATGTAATAAGTATCGTTGATTATTCAGCAAACTTGAGCGAAGTGTATCAATTGGCAAAAATTGCTGTTACAGGTGAAACCTCAGCAGCTCGTCAAATGGTAGTTGAACAAGAAACAACAAACACATATGAAAGCTATGAAGCACCTGAAGAAACAGTCTACGATGAGCCGGAACCAAAAGAATCCGGAGAAAATGTAAAAAATAAAATCAAGGGTTTCTTTACAAATATTTTTGATTAATTCATCCTGGGAGGAATAAGATATGGAATTCTCAATTGATAATAATATCAATGACGGCGCAGTAATCAAAGTCATCGGAGTCGGCGGTGGCGGTGGAAATGCTGTGAACCGAATGATTGAAGAAAACGTCAAAGGTGTTGAATTCATTACGGCCAACACAGACGTGCAAGCATTAAAAAATTCAAAAGCTGAAACAGTTATCCAATTAGGACCAAAATATACTCGTGGTTTAGGTGCTGGTTCTCAACCAGAAGTTGGACAAAAAGCGGCAGAAGAAAGTGAACAATCCTTACGCGAAGCTTTAGACGGTGCAGATATGATTTTCATCACTGCAGGAATGGGTGGAGGAACTGGTACAGGTGCTGCGCCAATCGTTGCAGGGATTGCTAGAGAACTGGGCGCATTGACCGTTGGTGTCGTTACACGTCCATTCACTTTTGAAGGACCTAAACGTGGTCGTTTTGCTGCAGAAGGTATCGCTCGTTTGAAAGAAAATGTGGATACATTATTGATTATCTCAAATAACCGTTTACTAGAAGTTGTAGATAAAAAGACACCAATGCTTGAAGCTTTCCGTGAAGCAGATAACGTTTTACGTCAAGGTGTACAAGGTATCTCTGACTTGATTACGGCACCAGGTTACGTTAACCTTGACTTTGCTGACGTGAAAACAGTGATGGAAAACCAAGGTACAGCATTGATGGGAATCGGTGTAGCTAGTGGAGAAGATCGCGTAGTAGAAGCAACGAAAAAAGCAATCTCCTCTCCATTGCTTGAAACATCTATTGATGGAGCGGAACAAGTACTTCTTAACATCACAGGCGGTTTGGATATGACATTGTTTGAAGCACAAGATGCTTCAGATATCGTAGCAAATGCAGCAACTGGCGATGTAAATATTATTCTAGGTACATCTATCAATGAAGAAATGGGCGATGAAATCCGCGTGACGGTCATCGCAACAGGTATCGATGAATCAAAAAAGGAGCGCAAGTCTAGCCGTCCAGCTAGACAAGCACAAATGCAATCACCTGCTCAAAAGACTGTATTAGATATGGATCAAGCTAAACCAACTTCTGCAGAAGAAGAAAACAGTTTTGGCGATTGGGATATCAGACGTGAACAAAATGTTCGTCCTAGAGTTGATGATTCCAATTTTGACAATATCGAAAAAAAAGAATTTGATACATTCAACCGCGAAGAAACAAAATCTCATGGCGATGATGAATTAAATACGCCACCGTTTTTCCGTCGTAAAAAATAAAGGAGAGGAAGAGCACATGATTGCTGACAACTTGCAGAAAATCAAGCAAGAAATTCAGGATTCGTGTGCTCTTGTTCATCGTGATCCGAAAGAAGTTACATTAGTAGCTGTAACAAAATCTGTTGAATCAGCTCAAGCTGAAGAATTGGTCAGAGCTGGCGTTATGAATTGTGCAGAAAACCGAGTAGATAAACTATTACAAAAGAAACAAGATTTATTTGATTTTCCCGAAATAAAGTGGCATTTAATTGGTAATTTACAGCGCAGAAAGGTAAAATTGATTGTAAATGAAATTGATTACTTTCATGCGTTGGACAGTTTAAGATTAGCAGAAGAAATCCAGAAGCGGTTAGAAAAAGAATTATCCTGTTTTATTGAAGTAAATGTTTCTGGTGAGGAATCAAAACATGGAATTTCACCAGATGAGCTTTTACCGTTTGTGGAATCTTTAGCTGCCTGCACAAAAATCAAGGTTGTTGGGTTAATGACTATGGCGCCTAAAGAAGCTTCTGATGAGCAAATCCATAAAGTGTTTGGTACGCTGAAAGAATTGCGTGATCTTGTTCAAGCAAAAGGTTACGCCCATGCACCATGTAATGAATTAAGCATGGGGATGAGTCAGGATTTTCAAATTGCGATTGAAGAAGGTGCAACATTTATCCGTGTAGGAACAGCGCTATTCAAAGACGAATAAAGGAGGAACAAAAATGCCGCTTTTAAACAGAGGAGCAATTGCTAATTTTTTCGGATTAGCTGATGAGGAAGAGTACGAATACCAAGATTATCCTGAAACAACAAAAAAGGCTGTACAGCCAACTAAAAAAAATACAACACAGAATCAACCAACTCATTCTGTATCTGCTGCGAATACTCATGAGAAACAAAAAACGGCGACTTCACGTCTTGTAACGCATGAAAGTATTCAGCCGGCTGAAAAGAAAAAAGTAATTGAACTACATCAATCACCTACAAAAACTGTAGCGAAAGAAAGAACAGCTTCAAGAACGTCTACACAACCTAAAGCAAACCTTGCAGGGAAAATCACTGTGATGGAACCAAGAGCTTATTCTGAAGCGATGGCGATTGCTAAACGAATCATCGCTGGTGAAGCAACCTTAGTGAATTTTCATTTAGTGGAAGAAAAGCAAGCGAGAAGAATCGTTGATTTTCTAACAGGAACAGTTTATGCATTAGATGGAGATATCAAACGCGTTGGAGATGAGATTTTTCTTTGTACACCGACAGGGATGGAGATTGACAGTTCAACCGCTCAATCTTTTGCAGATGCGAATTTGTTTGATCTGTAAGAGGAGGAACTACGATTTATATTATTGCGCTATTACTTCATTTAATTGAACGGGCAGCCTATTTCTATAGCATTATCTTGATGGTATATGCTTTGCTCTCTTGGTTTCCAGGCGGTTATCAATCAGGATTAGGACGGTTTTTAGCTAAGATCTGTGAACCGTATATCAGTTTATTCGATCGTCTGCCTTTAAGGATCGGTCCTTTGGATTTCACGATTTTAGGGGCCATTCTAATCTTGAACTTAGCCGTACAAGGATTAGCACAGATCGTTATATGGATAACTATCCATTTAGTTTATTGATTCAAGCAACAAAATCTTTATTCTCAGAATAGATAGGAGGGGAAAATTTTGGATGGAAATGTATACCAGCACTTTCGGGCAGATGAACGTACATTTATCGACTCAGTAGGTGATTGGATTGAACAAGTTCAAGGACAATATGCGCCATATCTGACTGAATTTCTTGACCCCAGACAATCCTATATTTTAGAAACACTGATTCGGCAAAGCAGTGATTTGCGTTTCATGTTTTATGGTGGATATGAACAGGCAGAAAGAAAAAGATGTTTGATTTTCCCCGATTATTACGAACCTGTAGAGGAAGATTTTGAAACAGCATTGTATGAAATCCATTATCCTAGCAAATTTGCCAGTCTAAGTCATGGGAAAATCCTCGGGACTTTAGTGGGAACAGGTATCAAACGTTCTTACTTTGGCGATATCATCTCAGATGGCGATCGCTGGCAAGTATTTATTGCAAATGAGGTGGATCATTTTGTTGCTGCACAAGTAACAAAGATTGGAAAAGTTGCTGTACGCTTGGAACCAATCAAATACACAGAAATGATTTTGCCGAAAGACAGTTGGACACAAGAAAGAGGAACAGTTAGTTCTATGCGACTGGACAGTGTGATCTCTGAGATTTATAATATTTCCAGACAGCGGTCCAAGCAGCTGATTGAAGCTGGTAAAGTAAAAGTGAATTGGACAGAAAATACAAGACCTGATTTTGTACTTGAACTATTAGATATTATTTCAGTCAGGGGTTACGGCAGAGTCCAGATCCAAGAACTTGAGGGAAAGACGAAAAAAGAAAAGTACAGGGTGTTGTTTGGTGTATTACGTAAATAAAATAAAAAGGTGGTTTACTCATGGCTTTAACTCCATTAGATATCCAAAATAAGACATTCCCAACAAAAATGCGGGGATATAATCAAGACGAAGTAGATGATTTCTTAGATTTAGTTGTTCGTGACTACGAAGAATTGACTCAAAGAAATCGTGAATTAGAAAAAGCAGTCAAACATTCAGAAGAAAAACTTGAGTATTTCAATGAATTGAAAGATGCATTGAACCAATCGATCATCGTAGCTCAAGACACAGCGGATAAAGTAAAAACAAGTGCAAGCAAAGAATCTGAAGTGATCGTTACTTCTGCACAAAACAAAGCAGATGAGTTAGTTGCGAATGCTGAAAAACGTGCACACCAATTAACAACTGATGCAGAAGAAAAAGCAAGAAAGATCTTGACAGATGCAACAGAAAAAGCAAGACAGCTTGCGACAGAAACAGAAGATCTTAAGAAAAAGACACGAGTATTCCATCAACGTATCAGCTTGATGCTTGAATCTCAATTGGAACAAGTGAAAAGTCCAGAATGGGACGAAATTTTACAACCATTCTCTAGCTATGTGACTGACAGCCATGAAGTGATCAAAGAAGTTTTAGCAAAACAGCTTGACAACGAAAATGATACTGATGTAAACTCAGACACAGGAGTCATAGAAGCGCCTATGACGGCATTTGATACACAGGCTATCGATATCTCAATCGTACCTGGTGAACATGAAAACGAGTAGAACAGAAAAGCACTTTGTTATTCTTAAAGCGAGCCGATGAGAGTGGAAGATCGGTAAGACACTGCATCGTGAAAGATCCTCTACTTGAGACTGCTTTTCTGAAACTAGAGTAAGAAGCAGCGGCTGACCTCGTTATTGGTCACAGAGAGTTTGCATTAGATAGATAGATGCAACTAAATTTGGGTGGTACCACGGCATGTTCGTCCCTTGCGGCTGAACATGCCTTTTTGTGTCCGGAAAATAAACGAAGGAGTGAATGGTTGAATGAAAATGAAAGAAACCTTGCAATTAGGAAAAACAAAATTCCCTATGCGTGGTAATTTGCCAAACCGAGAAGGCGAATGGCAAAAAGAATGGGAAGAAAATCAAATCTACCAAAAAAGACAAAAATTGAACGAAGGAAAACCTAGCTTTGTTCTTCATGATGGACCTCCTTATGCCAATGGGAATATCCATTTAGGGCACTCATTGAATAAAATCAGTAAAGACATTATCATTCGTTCAAAATCAATGTCTGGCTATCGCGCACCATATGTTCCAGGCTGGGATACACATGGATTGCCAATCGAACAAGTATTGGCTAATAAAGGCGTGAAACGTAAAGAAATGTCCATGGCAGAATATTTGAAAAAATGTCGTGAATATGCACTTTCCCAAGTAGATAAACAACGAGAAGATTTCAAACGCCTAGGGGTTGCAGGAGATTGGGAACATCCCTATGTCACATTAGACCCTTCGTATGAAGCTGCACAAGTACGCGTATTTGGTAAAATGGCTGAAAAAGGCTATATTTACAAAGGATTGAAACCCATTTACTGGTCTCCGTCAAGTGAGTCTTCTTTAGCGGAAGCTGAAATTGAATATAAAGATGTAAAATCTCCATCTATTTTTGTAGCTTTCAATGTCAAAGACGGCAAAGGCATCCTTGATGAAGATACAGCTTTCGTCATTTGGACGACAACACCATGGACATTGCCAGCAAACCAAGGTATTGCTGTAAATCCCAAATTTACGTATGTACTGGTCGAAGCTGATGGCCGTAAGTTTGTTGTAGCAAAAGATTTGCTAGAAACAGTTCAAACAGAAATCGGTTGGGAAAATGTAACGGTTCTAAAAGAATTTGCTGGCCAAGAAATGGAATATATGACTGCAAGTCATCCATTCTATGACCGTGAATCGCTCGTAATTTTAGGTGACCATGTTACTTTAGACGCTGGTACTGGATTAGTCCATACTGCTCCAGGACACGGGGAAGATGACTATATCGCCGGTAGCAAATATAAACTATCTGTAGTGTCACCTGTAGACTCAAAAGGGTTGTTTACAGAAGAAGCTCCTGGATTTGAAGGAATCTTTTATGATAAAGCAAATCCAATGATTACTGATTTATTAAAGGAAAAAGGAGCTTTGCTGAAACTAGATTTCTTTACCCATAGTTATCCTCACGATTGGCGGACGAAAAAACCTGTGATTTATCGTGCAACACCGCAATGGTTTGCATCTATCAATAAATTCCGTCAGAATATTTTGGATGAAGTAGAAAAAGTAGATTGGGTTATCCCATGGGGAAAAACACGTTTATATAATATGATCCGTGATCGCGGCGACTGGGTCATTTCTCGTCAACGTGCATGGGGAGTGCCGCTTCCAATTTTCTATGCTGAAAATGGTGAAGCAATCATCACGCCAGAAACAATCGAACATGTAGCAAAATTATTCGCTGAACATGGATCAATCATCTGGTTTGAAAAAGAAGCAAAAGAACTTCTTCCTGAAGGATTTACTCACCCAGGTTCTCCTAATGGCGAATTTACAAAAGAAAAAGATATCATGGATGTCTGGTTTGATTCTGGTTCTTCTCATGAAGCTGTTTTACGTCAACGACCAGAATTATCATTCCCAGCAGATATGTACTTAGAAGGATCAGACCAATATCGTGGTTGGTTCAACTCAAGTATCACGACAAGTGTGGCTATCAATGGCGTAGCACCATATAAATCAGTTATTTCGCAAGGATTTGCTTTAGATGGTGAAGGCCGTAAGATGAGTAAATCTTTAGGAAATATCATTGCACCAGAAAAAGTGATCAAACAATTTGGTGCAGATATCCTTCGCTTGTGGGTATCTAGTGTCGATTATGAAGCAGATGTTCGTGTATCGATGGATATCTTAAGTCAAGTGGCAGAGGTATATCGTAAGATCAGAAATACGATGCGTTTCTTATTAGCGAATACAGAAGATTTCGATCCTAAAAAAGATACTGTTTCGTACAATGATTTACGCTCTGTAGACAAATACATGACCGTACGATTGAACCAAGTAATCAAAGAAATCAGAGAAGAAGGATATGACAAATATAATTTCATGCATATTTACCGTACAGTTATGAACTTCTTGACTGTTGATCTATCGTCCTTCTACCTGGATTTTGCTAAAGATGTGGTTTATATCGAAGCAGAAGATGATTATCAACGTCGTTGCATGCAAACTGTTTTCTATCAAACAGCTGTAGCTTTGACGAAACTATTGACGCCTATCATTCCACATACGGCGGAAGAAATCTGGTCATTCCTAAAAGAAGAAGAAGCATACGTTCAGTTAAGTGAGTTTCCTGGCTATGAAGAGTTTGCGAACCAAGAGGAATTGATGGACACTTGGGCTGCTTTCATGGATTTCCGTGACAAGGTCTTAAAAGCATTGGAAGAAGCAAGAAATAGCAAATTGATTGGTAAATCATTGGAAGCAAAACTAACTGTTTATCCAAAACAACAAGTTCGTGAAATGTTAAAAGCTTTGGATGCAGATATTGCACAATTGCTGATCGTTTCCCCAGACTACTTTGAAGTAATGGAAGCAGATGTGCAAGTGCCAGATAATGCTGTGGTATTTGATGATGTTGCTATTACAGTGGAAAAAGCAGACGGAGAAACGTGCGATCGCTGTCGTCAAGTTCGTAAAGATGTAGGAGTAGATGAAAAACTTCCTCATCTATGCGGACGTTGTGCAAAAATCGTTGAAGCATTCTATCCTGAAGCTGTAGCTGAAGGATTCGAAGAAAAGTAAAATGGAAAAGGGGTTGTGACATGTTTTTTGTCACAACCCCTTTTGTTATCAATCGATTAATTTCCCACGTTCGCGATACCAGTTATCTGGTTGCCAGATCCATTCGAATCCATCTTTTTCAAGTAGTTCGAAAGCTGCTTTAGGCCCCATTGATCCGGCTTTGTAGTTTGGAAAGTCCGGTTGTGTTTGGTCCCAAGCTTTACGAATGACATCCACGATATGCCAAGATTGAGCGACTTCTTCCCAATGAGAGAAATTCGTTCCATCACCATTCAACGCATCTAGCAGTAATTTTTCGTAAGCTTCTGGGCTATTTTCAACCATTTCTGCACTATTTCGAAATTCTAATTTGATTGGTTCCGTTTCAAACCCTTGACCTACTTCTTTTCCATTCAGGGATAAAGAAAATCCTTCAGTTGGCTGGATATAGATCGTTAGAACATTCGGTGGGAGTGTCGTATCGTCACATGGTTCATCGACAGATGTTTTGAATACATTAACAGGAACCTGTTTGAATACGATATTGATCCGAGTACCTTTTTCAGTCAAACGTTTGCCTGTACGCACATAGAAGGGAACACCAGACCAACGGAAGTTGTCGATAGTGAATTTTCCTGCGACGAAGGTTTCGGTCTCTGATTGAGCATCCACTTTGTCTTCTTCTCGATAACCTTTGAATTGTACGCCATCTAATTCACCTTGAGCATATTGTCCACGAACGAAGTTTTCTAACACTTCTTCTTCGTTGTAGATGCGGATTGCTTTCAATGCTTTAATCTTTTCTGTACGGATTTCTTTTTCGGAAAATGCTACTGGTGGTTCCATTGCAAGTAATGCTACAACTTGCAGAATATGATTTTGCACCATGTCTTTCAGTGCGCCACTGTGATCGTAGTAGCCCCCGCGATCTTCTACGCCAAGGTTTTCACCAAAAGTGATTTGGATATTATCGATATAACGATTATTCCATTGAGCCTCAAAAATATTATTGGCAAAACGGATAGCTGAAATGTTTTGGATCATTTCTTTCCCTAAATAATGATCGATTCTGAAAATATCTTGCTCTGGGAATACTTCTCTGATTTGCTGATTCAATTCGAAAGCAGACTGGTAATCCGATCCAAACGGTTTTTCTATAATCAAACGATTGAAGCCATTTTTTGTCATAATGTTTTGTGATTTTAAATGAGAAACGATCGTTCCGAAAAATTGAGGTGCCATGGCCAAATAATAGACGCGATTGCCGTTTAACTGATAGTGTCCATCTAATCGGTCAGACAATTCTTTTAATGTTTGATAATGTGTTGAATCATTTACATCATGGGATTGGTAGTAAAAATGACTAGCAAAAGTAGTTGCTTCTTCATCAGAAGGATTCAATGCACGAATCGTTTCTTTGACAACTTCACGATAGTGTTCATCGCTCCAAGGACGGCGAGCGGTCCCAATCACGGCAAAATGCTCGCCTAAATTTCCTTTTCTGTAAAGGCGGAACAAAGACGGGTACAATTTACGTTGGGCTAGGTCACCTGTGCCGCCGAATATCGTAAACAATACATTTTTTTCATTAGACATGTAGATACACTCCTTTATATTTTATCGACAAAAATCGTGCTGGCCGCCTTGAAGCTGACGGGTATTTTCTTTCTATCATTTTGGATAGTGATTGGTCCTTCATAAGCTGCGATGTCAACGATCTCGTACTCTTCGTTGATATTCAGGTCAATTGTGACTAAGTAATCCAACAATTCTTTTTCATCAAGCACTCGTGCAATACGCACTTTTGTACCGACAGGATAGGATTCTAGTGTTTGCCGGCGTTCTTCATGGACGACTTCCTCTTTTTTAGGAATCGATCCTCCATGAGGACAATGTTCAGGATGATTCAAATAGTTTTCTAAATGATCTGCAAGATGTTCCGAAGTCACATGTTCCAATACTTCAGCATCATCGTGGACTTCATTCCAGCTATAGTCTAAATGTTCAACTAAAAAAACTTCCCATAAACGATGTTTGCGAATTAAACTGCTAGCTTTTTGCAGCCCGCTTGCAGTCAATTGTACACCTTGATAAGGGGAATGTTCTACAAGCTCTTCTTTCACAAGTTTAGAAATCATTTCACTGACAGATGCAGCCGAGACATCCAGGCTAGATACGATTTGTTTATTGTTGACTTTCGTTGTATCTCCGCCTAGTTCTAAAATGATTTTCAAATAATCTTCTCGATTTGGTGTCATATTCGATCATCCTTTCATGGTAAAAACCATCATTAGTAAGTGTAACAAAAAAAACGTTAATTGACTATTTTTCTAAATAAAAAACAAAGGATTTTTGGACGTTTTTACAACAAAAAACGAAAGATGAGAAAGAAGACTCATACTTTCGTTTAAATAGATATATATTGGGAGGTGTCTATTTTTCAGATGTCAGCTTATACGAGACATCTGCAGATTCATCATAAAGAGTTTGTTCGGGATAAGAAAAGATAAGATAAAAACCATATTGATCACGTACGACTAAACGCTGTTCATCTATTTCTACTACAGATGTGCCAAGTGACTGACCGTTGATCAAAAACGTGTAATCAGATGTAATCTGTAATTGTTGTTTTTGCTGGCTATCACTGAAGAACCATGTACCTTGATACCTCGAGAGTCTCTCAGATTTTTCCGCTTGTTTTTTCTTTTTCAAGTAAATCCAACTTGAGAGAACGGCAACGAGTGAACCAAGAAAATAGATCATTTTTTTTATCACCAAATCACTCCTTTATGAGAAAATCATCGTATAGAAACATTCTTCCTTCTTTATTTCATTGTACCGAATAAAAACTAAAATTTCTCTAAGACTTTCGACTGGTTTTTTTACTGTTTTTCCACAAATTATGATAGGATACATAGTAGGAAGACAGGTGACAGAATTTGAAGTATCAGCAAGTTGAAACAGCTTTTTTTATTGACCGTCCGAATCGGTTTATTGCACATTGTATGAAAAAAGACGGAGAAATAATTATCGCGCATGTCAAAAATACAGGTAGGGGAAAAGAGGTCCTGATACCAGGCGCTGAAGTGGCTATTGTATTTGCTCCTGGACCTAAACGGAAAACCGACTATGATCTGATTGCTGTAAAAAAGAAGGGTGATTGGTTCAATATCGATAGTCAATTGCCTAATCAGTTGGCAACTGACGGTATTTTAGACGGTACGATCCTTTTACCAGGATTAATTGGTCCATTTACAACATACAAGCGTGAAGTAACTTATCTTCACTCCAAATTTGATATTTATTTGGAGACGGCGGCCGGACAAAAAGCATTTGTTGAAGTCAAAGGTATGACGCTTGAAAATAAAGCAATTGGTGCTTTTCCTGATGCGCCTACCCTCAGAGGATTGAAGCATGTTGGAGAATTAGCGTATGCCGCACAAGATGGTTATGCCGCTTATGTCTTGTTTATTGCTCAATTCGAACATCTTCATTTCGCAACGATCCATGAAGAAATGCAACCAGCACTAGCTGATATGGTTCGACATGCGCAGCAAAGTGGTGTTCAAATCCTCGCCTATAATTGTCAAGTAACGGCAGATGAGGTAACTGTCAAGCAGGCTATCCCGTTTGATGTAGCTATCCCGTTTGAAGATCCTATACAATAGAAAGAAGGTAAAAAAATGATCAACTTAGGTATTATTGGAACAAATTGGATCACTCATCAATTTGTCCAAGCAGCTTTGAGCACAAAAAAATATGAATTGACAGCGGTATATTCTAGACATTTGGAAAAAGCACAGGAATTTGGTTCTCATTATGAAGGGGATATCGAATTTGCAACAGATTTGAAGACTTTTTTCAATATTGCTCATATGGACACTGTTTATATAGCTTCTCCAAATAGTCTTCATTTTAGTCAGGCTAAGCAAGCAATTTTGGCAGGTAAAAATGTGATAGTGGAAAAGCCAGCTTTTTCGACGCCAAAAGAAATGGATGAAATCATCCATTTGGCAAATGAACACAATGTGTATTTTTTTGAAGCAGCAAGAAATATCCATGAATCAGGTTTTAAAAAGATTGCCGATTACTTACCATTAAAAGACGAGATAATCGGTGCAAATTTCAGCTATATGAAATATTCTTCGCGTTATGACCAAGTATTAGATGGAGAAGAACCAAATATCTTCTCGACTCATTTCTCAGGTGGTGCATTGATGGATTTAGGTGTTTACCTTGTGTATGCAACTGTCGCTTGGTTTGGAATGCCAAAAGAAGTCCATTATTTCCCAAGAAAGATTTCTACTGGTGTGGATGGTCTTGGATGGGGAATCTTGCGTTATGATACTTTCGATGTATCGATCCAACCAGGTAAAATCGGTGATTCTTATCTGCCATCAGAGATCTATTTTGACTCAGGAACGCTAGTGATGAATGGCGTCAATGCAATCGAACAAGCAGAGTTTCATGATCGGGTACACGAAGAAATCATTGACTTAGCAGTAACAGCTGCAGAAAATCCAATGGCAGATGAAGCAGAGGATTTTGCCAATGTCATAACTCATCCGAAAGATGCAGCTTGGGGATTATTGTATGAAGAGTGGATCGAGCTGGCTAGAAATGTGAACCAAGTGATTTATGATTTAAGAAAAAATGGTGGCATCAAATTCGATGCAGATAATGAGGAAGATTTTTAATGAACGAATTTGTACAAGTATTTCCCGAAAATTGGCAGAAAAATTATGAGAATAAAGGATTTATTACACCTTCTCTTATTCAACAGGCAGTTTTTCAGCCATTAAGCAATAAACAAAGCATAGTAGCCATCTCTCCAACAGGTTCAGGTAAAACACTGGCTTATCTTTGGCCGTTACTACTAAACGTGGAACCAGGTGAAGCAAGTGCGTTGGTTATCTTTGCATCTTCTCAAGAACTAGCTATTCAAGTAGCAGATGTTGCACGTGAATGGGGAAAAGACAAAGAATTGAAAGTCCAATCTTTGGTGGGCGGAGCAAACGTTAAACGACAAATTGAAGGTTTGAAGAAAAAACCAGAAATCTTGATTGGTACACCAGGAAGAATATTGGAATTGATGAAAGCTAAAAAAATAAAAGCACATCAAGTGAAAACAATGGTATTTGATGAAGCAGACCAGCTATTTGATGCGGGGAACAGCCAAATCATTGATCAGATTCTTCATCAAGCTCCGACAGAATATCAGCTAGCCTTTTTTTCAGCAACAGCAGATCGTTCCCTTGAAAGCATTGAAAAAATCACTGGGAAAACGTTTGAGACGATCGACGTGACAGCAGAAGATGATTCTCGAAAAGGCTTGAGACATTACTTTTTACGAGTGCCAATACGAAAGAAAGATGAATATCTAAGACGTCTCACTCACATAGAAGATTTTCAAGGTCTGATTTTCTTTAATCAACTGACTGAATTAGGTGTGATGGAAGAAAAATTGCTGTATAGAGGGGTACCTGTAGGAAGCCTGGCCTCTGATCAAAACAAGCTGCTCCGAAAAGCGGCGTTGGAACAATTCAAAAAGAAAAAGATCAGCGCACTTTTGACCACAGATGTGGCGGCTAGAGGTTTAGATATTACAGGACTTCCTTATGTCGTGAATGCAGAAGTGCCGTTAAGTGAAGAAGCTTACTTGCATCGTTCTGGAAGAACTGGACGAATGGGCAATGAAGGAACAGTGATCACACTCGTACAAGATAACAATTTAAGAGATTTGAAACGACTTTTACGTCCGACAAACATAACACTTGAAGAGATTTTTCTGCACGGAGGAAAGTTACAAACGGATCAACCAATCAAAGAAGATGTAGCTACCGCAGCGAATAACAAGTATAAGAAATCTTTTCCTGGGAAAGAACAAAATCCAGAGCATAACAAAAACAAATCAAGAAAAAAAGTTAAAAATAAATCAAAAAAAGAGAGAAATAAAGGAGCAAGGCGCAAATAAGCGCCTTTTTATGCTATGATTATGAAAACGGGAACAAAATTGGTTGCCAGAGGAGGGATTATGTGAAAGAACGTCAAGAAGAGATTTTGCATCTATTGACAGAAAACCAACAAGGATTGACAGCAAGTGATGTAGCTGAGCGCTTGAATATTGATCGAAGCAATGCAAGCCGATATTTAAGCGAACTGTATAAGGCTCATCATATTGTAAAAACCGCTGGCCGACCAGTCGTTTACTCCTTGCCAACGGAAAAATCAAAATCTGATGAAGTACATGTCGACTCTTCTACGCAAGTGACTTTTGAAACGCTCGTTGGAGAAAATGATTCTTTAAAAGTCAGTATACAGCAGGCAAAAGCAGCGATTCTTTATCCGCCGCGGGGGCTACATACCATTATTTTTGGAGAAACTGGTACAGGGAAGTCAATGTTTGCGGAATGTATGTATCATTTTGCAATCGAATCTGAAATGCTTTCAGCCGATGCGCCATTTGTTTCTTTCAATTGTGCGGATTATGCTCAAAATCCCCAACTGCTCTTTGGACACATCTTTGGGATCAAAAAAGGGGCTTACACAGGAGCAGCGCAAGATAGTCCTGGTCTAATCGCCAAAGCAGACGGCGGTATATTGTTTTTAGATGAGATCCACCGTTTACCACCGGAAGGGCAGGAAATGCTGTTTACTTTCATCGATAAAGGTATCTATCGTCCACTTGGAGAAAGTGCACAAGTACATGAAGCATCAGTTCAGATTATTGGGGCAACGACTGAATCTTCAGAAAGCTTCTTGACTACCTTCAACCGACGGATCCCTATGGCTATCACCTTGCCAAACCTTGCTTCGCGTTCACTGGATGAGCGTTATGAGATCATCTCTCTTTTCATCAAACAAGAAGCGAACCGTTTAAATCAACGTATCGATATCGAAAAAGAAGCGATTCTTGCCTTTATGCTTTATGATGCGGAAGGGAATATCGGTCAAGTGAAACGAGACTTGAAATTAGTCTGTGCAAAATCTTTTTTACATTACCGAACGCATCATGAGAAAAAACTGATCATTCGAAAAGAAGAACTTTCCCTTCAAGTACAAAAAGGACTACTGAAAATCAAAGAAATACCAGAACGCCTCGACCGATTCATGGACAGTAAGAGCCAGTATTTGACATTTGAACCAGGATTTGCTGATGTCGTCTGGTCACAAGATCCAGAAAGAAACATGCAAGTCTACAACGATATTGAGGAAAAAGTTACTTCTCTTTCTGAAACCGGTGTGGAGAACATCGATTTGGAGACGCTCATTTCAAAAGATGTGGATGCTTATTTTCAGACATATGTCAAAGAATTGACTAAAAGTTCAATCCCAAAAGATCTTTTACCAGATGAGATCTGGCGGCTAACCAATCAATTGTATGATGTAGCTGAAAAACGGTTAGACCGTATTTATAATGAAAAAGCTCGTTTTGCTTTTGCTTTGCATTTGCAAAGTACATTGGATCGTGTGAGAGAAGGACATATGATTGTCCATCCAGATTTGAATAACGTACGAAAAAATTTTAAGAAGGAATTCCAGGTAGCAATCGATCTTTCGACAATCATTGAAGAAGAAGAACAAGTCGAGATTCCTTTTGATGAAATTGGCTTTATCAGTATGTTTCTTTCTATCAACTTAGGAGAAAGTGAGCCTGTTAAAGAAAACAAAGTAGATGTTCTCGTACTGATGCACGGCAGACAGACCGCTTCAAGTATGTTGGAGATGGCGCAAGAACTATTAGGAACAAAAGTAGGAAAAGCTTTTAATATGCCATTGGTTATGGAAGTTCAAACAATGTATGAAGAGGTACTACAATATGTCAAAAATTATCAGGGGCATTTGACGAATGGACTGCTTTTGTTAACAGATATGGGATCATTAAACACCTTCAGTGATTTGATTTATGAAGAGACTGGCATTCGGACGAAAGCAATCACAATGACAAGTACGATGATTGTGATAGAAGCGATACGGATGGCAAGTGTTGGAAGAAGCTTAGAAGACATTTATCAAAATATTCAGCTCTCCTTTGAATCAATCGTACGTGATCAGTTCAAAGCGGAAAAAGCTGAAACTTTACAGCGTAAAAAAGCCGTCATCGTGACATGTTTTACTGGTGAGGGAGTAGCTGCCAAATTGTATCAACGGATTATGCCGGTGATTAATCAAAACAAAGTAGAACTGATCCAGATGCAGTTTTTAGAACGCGAATCATTCAAAAAACACATTGATGCCTTATTGGAAGAATATGAAATCAAAGCAATTGCAGGAACGGTTGACGTTGATTATCAAAATATCCCATTTTTTTCTGCCTATGACGTTTTTGATGATGAAAAATTGAATGTTTTGAAGCGTATAGCTGATGATGAGGTCCCAACAGCTAAAATTGTTGATTCGCTTTCAGGATCATTAAGTGATGTCTTTTCTATTGATGAATTGATCCGCTCATTGCAAAAAACAGTTCAGCAGATCCAGACAGATTTGTCGATTATCGTAGAACCAGGAGTAGATACTGGAATTGTCATCCATTTAGCCTTCATGCTAGACGGATTGATCAAAAAAGAATCGCATCGGCAATTTGAGAAACTATCTATTTTCTCAAAAATTTACCGTTTGGAAATGGATATCGTTCGAGCAAATTTGATGGCACTGGAACGAAAATATCAGGTAAAAATTTCAGAAGATGATATCGCGTTTCTTACACAAATGTTTCTTGAAAACAAAATAAAAAAATAAACACACTAATCATACTGTTTACACACTGAATATCAGTGTGCGCACTATATAAAAGAGCTAAAAAGCATGAAAACGCTATTTTAGCTCTTTTTTTCTTGGCATGCTTCTTGCATTATATAAAAGTGTAAAAAAATAAAAGGAGTGTTAAAAATGGCAAAAAAAACAATTATGTTAGTTTGTTCAGCAGGGATGAGTACGAGTTTATTGGTCACAAAAATGCAAAAAGCAGCAGAAGAAAAAGGAATGGAAGCCGATATTTTTGCTGTCTCTGCCTCAGATGCAGATAATAATTTAGAATCTAAGAATGTCGATGTTTTATTATTAGGTCCTCAAGTACGTTTCATGAAAGCTCAATTCGAACAAAAACTTGCGCCTAAAGGTATTCCGTTAGATGTTATCAATATGCAAGACTATGGCATGATGAATGGAGAAAAAGTACTTGCACAGGCAGAAAATCTAATGAAATAAATCAAGTATGTAGTTGGGGGATAACAACGTGGAAGATCAGCAAAATCTAGAAGCCATCATGGGACTAATCATGTTTGGCGGTAATGCAAAGAGCGACGCAATGGAAGCGATTGCGGCTGCTAAAATCGGTGATTTCGAGTTAGCGGATAGAAAAATCGCTGATGCAGAAGAATCACTTATACAAGCACATCATGCACAAACAGATATGTTGACACAAGAAGCACAAGGAAATCATATGCAAGTGACGTTATTGACTGTTCATAGTCAAGATCATTTAATGACGTCTATTGCGTTTACTGATTTAGCAAAAGAAATCATCGAACTTTATCGTCGCGTATACAGCGAATAAATACAACTTCTTTTTTGAACGGAAGAAGAAAAATTTTTGAACGGATTTTTTATTTTGTTATAAAGAGAACTCTCTTTATATAAAAACTTATAGGAGGAAGTAAAAAATGAACGGACTAACAAGTTGGATGGAGAAATACATCCTGCCAGTTGCCGCAAAAATCGGAGCGCAAAAACATTTAGTTGCTTTGCGTGATGCTTTTATCGGCACACTGCCCGCAACAATGGCGGGATCAGTCGCTGTAATGATCAATGCAATTATTCGAGATTTACCGCAACAGTTTAACAGTACCTACGCTGACAGTTTAGCAGCAGACAAAGGAATCTTTGCCGTATTGAATGTCATCATCGGAATCAATGGTTTTGTCTGGAACGGTACACTAGCAATCGCCGGATTGATCTTTGCCTTTTCTTGGGGGTATAATCTTGCCCGAGCTTATGGAGTAAATGATCTAGCTGGGGGAATCGTTGGTCTAGCTACCTTGATTCAAGGTATTTCCTTTGGTCCAGCATTATCAGCAGCATTAGATGTGAATGTCCCTTCAAATGTCGCAGATGCAATCAATAGTTCTGAGATTGGTGCAACGATTGCAGATGGTACACTGTCAGTTGGATTATGGGGTTGGCTAAAACTAGATCATTTGAATGGAAACGCTTATTTTACAGTTATGATCATGGGAGCAATTTCAGTCATTATTTTTTGTAAATTGATGCTTGCTAACATTACGATCAAAATGCCTGATTCAGTACCACCAGCAGTATCTAAAGCATTTGCAGCCATTTTACCAGCTACGATCGCTTTATATGTCATTGCTATTATCAATTATATCGTAGGTCGTGTAGCTGATGGGCAACTAATCATTGATTTGGTGCAAAAATATATTGCAGAACCATTCCTAGGATTATCTCAAGGGTTGGGAGCAGTATTGATCGTCACAGTGTTTGTTCAAGTATTCTGGTTCTTTGGTATTCATGGGCCAAATGTATTGGCACCAGTGCTAGAGGGAATCTGGGGACAAGCACAACTAATCAATATTGATATTTTCCAAAAAGGTTATAACGGAAAAACTGGTACACCAGCCGTGTTAGATGCAATCGAAGATGGAAAAGCTTATATGTGGGTCCGTGGATCGTTCGATGCTTTTGCATGGTTTGGCGGATCAGGTGGAACGATCGTCTTACTGATAGCTATCTTGATTTTTTCTAAACGAGCGGATTATTTAACAGTAGCTAAATTATCCATTGGACCTGGTATTTTCAATATCAACGAGCCAGTGATGTTTGGTCTGCCGATCGTATTGAATGCCATCATGTTCATCCCATTCTTGATTGCTCCAGTAGTTGCGACAGCTATCGGTTGGTTAGCAACTTACTTTGGACTTGTAGCACCAGTATCGCAACAAGTTACATGGGTAGTACCGCCGTTCTTATTGTCATTCTTAGCAACAGGAGCGGATTGGCGAGCACCAATCATAACATTGGTATGTATGGTCGTGACTTTCTTGATTTGGGCACCGTTTGTCATTTCTGCAAACAAAATGGACCCTGCCGCAGGCGAACAACAATAAGATGAATCTGAGGAGCGGGACGCTTTAAGTTTCGTTCCTCATAATGAATTTTCGAGGAGGAACTGAAAAATGATTTCAATTGCCAGTGCAATGCAACAAGATGCAATCAAAGAATTGTTAGAAGGATACAATGAAGAAGGAATGACATTTACGTTTAAAGAAAAACAAGGAATCAAAATGTTCTTTGAGACAAGTGCAGAAGATCCGGAAGCTGCGGCTAAAAAAGCAAAGGAACTAATCAAAGCACAGCCTTGGGGAACAGTCCTTTATTTTCAGTCAACAGCTGTTTAAGAAAATGGTTCAAAAAGATAGGATGGTTGATATGATAAAAAACGGTTTATTTTTATGTAGTATTGGTTCTTTGATCGTGTTGTATAGTTTGAATCCACATTCGCAAAGGTATGATTTGTATAGTATGGTCACGGGTCTTTTCCTAACAGGATTAGGAATCTACTTCTTCATGAAGGGGAAAAAAAGAGAAGAAGCAAAGGAGAAAAATAACTAATGGAAATCACAAAAAAATTAAATATTCCAGCGTCGTTTTTTTACGATAAAGTTATGGATTCTGTTCTTTTCGATGTACGTAAAGCGACCGGCAAATCAGTGACCAGAAAACAGCTGAAAAATTTGGAGTACGTCAAACAATTCTCGCAAAATAACCGGGCTCGTATAAAAATCGAAGAAGTCATTGAAAACCAGTCTTATAAGTTTCGTACATCGACAACGAAGAATGAATTCGTTGTTCATTATCAAATCAAACCAGTAGACGATTCGACCTGTGAGATTCATTACACAGAAAAAATGGAGTCTTACGGCATGCTTCAAAAGTTGAATGATATGCTTTTAGGAACGATCTTGATGTACTTTAAGCGGAGACGTTTCAAAAAAATGCTAGAGATGATCGAAGCAACGTATTAAACCATTGAAAAAATGGTACTATTTAGTTATTGAAAAATGAAGTAAGCTAGAAGAGATTTTTCAGAGGAAGCAAAGTCTTTCCTGAGATTCCTCACTAGCTTTTTTGTAGGAAGGGGCAGCAAAATGACAAAACAAGTAAGAGAGCTAGGGGGATCTTCGATTGAGGAAATGTTTGCTTTAGCCACATATGCATTTAATGGGGCAGATACACCTGAAAGGAGAGAACGTTTTCGTACACTTGCGGAGAATTCCTGGAATTACGGTTTTTTTGATGAGGAGGATCGGCTAACAAGTCAAGTCATGGCGACTCCTTTCCCAGTGAATTTTTACGGACAAGAGTATTTAATGGCCGGTATTGGCTATGTTGCTTCTTATCCTGAAGCAAGGGGACAAGGCGGAATCAATCAGATCATGGAAAAGATTCTTGAAGATTGCCGTTATCGTAAAGTAAGCTTATCTTATCTGGCGCCCTTCTCCTATCCCTTCTATCGGCGCTATGGCTATGAACAATCGTTTGATAAAATCAGTTATCAACTAAACAGTCGTGACGTGCCTTTTACCAAAAAGAAATCTGGCAAGATGAAGCGTATGAATTTCGAAGATGCAAAAGCTGCTATCAAACGAATTTATGAACAGATGCCTGAAAATCAACGAGCTGGTCTGAAGCGCGAAGACTGGTGGTATACGTATAAATTCAAGCAAAAAGGTAATTACCAGTTTGCTTTGTATTTTGATGATACTGGGGAAGCAATGGGCTATGTCGTTTACCAGCTTGCAGCGTCTTCCTTTATTATTGTGGAATGGGGATTTTTGAATCATGATGCCTTTTGCAGCCTTGTCCGCTTTGTAAGTTCCCATAACGGTGCTTTTGAAACATTTGAATATTCATGTGGCTACGGTGGCAATGATCAAAATTATCTATTAGCAAATCCATTTGCTTCTGTAACGATCACACCTTATATGATGGCGAGGATCGTGGATATTTCTTTGTTTTTGGAAAAATATCCATTTAGAAAGAAACAAGCTGCCTTTGCTCTTCAGATAGAAGAAGATCAGTATGCAAAATGGAATGAAGGAATCGTGGAAGTAACGATTAAAAATGGAAAAAACCATCTCTCAAAAGTAGAACAAACGGCGTTACCGATCGTTCGCGGAAGTATCCAACATATCACACAGCTATTATTAGGATATCGTAAAGTTGAAGAGCTGGTATTCCAAGAGAGGATACAGGTGGCAAAAGAATATGAAGAAATGTTAAGTTCGATCTTGCCACAGCAACAGCCAATCCTTAATGACTATTTTTGATAAAAAACGGGTGATGACAATATTTTTGTCACCACCCGTTTATTTTTCGTTTGACATTTGAAGGAAAATATTAAAGTAAATCCTCTTTTTTCGTAAATTTGAATTTTTTGTTTTCTTTTGTTTTAGGGTTTTCTTTTTTGTGGTCTTGGATTGCTTCTTTCGTGATCTTTTCCCGATTTTTTTTAGATGAATCTAAGCGTTCGGCATATACTTTTTCTTTTGGCTTATCATTCATTGGAAAGAACCTCCCTGTATTATTTCATTCTACTCCTAGTTTATCATCTGTTAAGAGCTAGTGGAAACGTTTTGCCTAACCTACAAGCTGATTTTTTTAGCAGATAAGCTTGCAAGTAAAAAACAAACAAGCTACAATTGATTTATTGAAATTGTTCCTGTAGCTCAGTAGGATAGAGCAATCGCCTCCTAAGCGATAGGTCGCTGGTTCGATTCCAGTCAGGAACGTACAAATAACCCCTGTATCCTTTGCGGTACTGGGGTTTATTTTATATTTGTGCCAAAAATGTGCCAAACTAGTTATCATTTTTATATAAACTATCGAACACAGCATTGATTTTTTCTTTATCCTGATCTTCAAGCTCTCGAACAATATGAAGGTAAGTAGACATTGTGGTTTCTAAACTGCTATGTCCTAAACGTTTCGATACGCTAAGTATATTTACTCCTTGATAAAGTAAAATAGATGCATGTGTATGCCTTAGTCCATGCAAAGTAAATTGCTTTTCAATCCCTAATTCTTTTAATTTTTTGCGCAAATATTTGCTGACGGCGTTTGATGAAACTAATCCATTTTTTAAGTTGAAAAAAACAAAATTATGAGGGTTTTTAACTTCAAAATTCTCGAATAATTCTTTTTGATTGATTTTAAACTTTTTTAAGAGATCAATCGTATGTTTATCAATTGAAATTTTCCGATTTGAAGTCTCGTTTTTTGTTTTTCCCCATTCATTTAATTTATAATTCCATGTTTTATTAATAGTGATGATTTGATCTTCGAAATCGATATCTTCCCATGTTAATCCTAGAAGTTCAGCAAATCGCATTCCAGTAGCACCAGCAACTAACACGAGCATAGGAGAAGAGTACTGTGCAGAAAGGTTTTCTTCTACGAGTTTCATTAAAGATTTAAATTGATCATAATCTAAATATTTATCTTCTTTTGGCTTCGATGAATCTTTTCCTTTGATTACTGCTTTTCTAGTTGGATCAAACGGAATTAATCCTTCTTCTACGGCATCTTTCAACGATGCTCTAATATGGTTATTAAACTTAATAACGGTGGATTTTACATGGTCTTTCGCATACTTATTTAAAAAGCGTTGATATCCAACTCTATCTAAATCAGAAATCAATACCGCTGGCATATATTTCTTTATGTTCATTAACGTATCTTCGTATTTTCTATAAGTGATAGGAGATACTGTTCCTTCTTTATAAAGTTGCATCCAATCCTCAAAGTAATCTGATAATAATAGATTTTTGCGATCCCCTTTAAGGCCTTTGTTCAAGTTATATTCTAATTCGTTGGCGGCATCTTTTGCTTCGCCTTTTGTCTTAAATCCTGATTTTCTTATCTTCGTGTATTTTCCGTCATCTTTTTTGTATGAAATTTCGTATTGCCAACTATTTCCACGTTTGACTAATCTTGCCATAATTGAATCTACTCTCTTTCTCTGATACAATAGGCACTATAAAGAAGCCTACTGTATAGGTTTGTTTTTTCTTAGAACACGCTCGCTTTGGTCGGTGGGGCGTGTTTTATTATTTTTTACTTACTTTACTATTAATCATATCCCATTGAGCATATGATTTTTCTATGTTCGATCCTCTTGAACTAATTTCTCCTGTAAAAGTTACTTTATCGCCTTTTGTAAAGGTATCAGCATTGTTTACGTCCTTAGCAAAAATTACATATGAAACTTTAGGTGTTGTAGAAATATCACTCCAACTTTTATCATCGTACTCTTTGTCTGCTATAATGGCTATTCTAGTAGTCATTGATTCGATAACAGTTCCTTCAAAAGTATATGTTTTACCACTAATATATTTAGTAAAAGCTGTATTTTGCTCAGTAGCTGGAGTAATAGAATAATAACTATCTAAGAAAGCACCCCAGTCATGATTATTTGCCTTTAAAAATTCTTCAAATTGAGTTAGGCTTTTATTGCTGCTGTTAGATGTAGTAGTTTGAGTCTCAGATGATGAGCTTTCCTGTTTGTTATTGTCATTTGCCTCGTTTGATGAGGAAAGTGAGAAACCTACGGCAGTAAAAATAATCCCGATAATAAGGAGAATCATAGGTGTTTTCTTATTTGTTTTTTTGATAAATCTTACAATCAACATGATTAAACCTATAAAAAATAAAACAATACCAGTAAAACCGAATATACCGTCCATTAATAAAACATCCTTTTCTTTTGATAGTTAATATTACAAACCAAGCAGTTCTTTTTTCTTAAAATCAAATTCGTCCTGATTAATAATACCTTCATCCAACAACTCTTTATACTTTTTAATTTCATCCGCACTTGAAATTTGTGTTTCTTTGGAATTATTATCTAAGATAGATTGTTGCTTCTCTATATATTTTTTTAAATTTTCCATTTCATTCCAATATTTTTTTGTAAACATAATGGTGTTTTCATCTTTCGTGGCTGCTAATATTCCTCCACGATTTTCGTTTCCACCCAGCAGAGTAAATTGTATATAACCATTGCTCATACCTGGTTTTTTTAATTGTACTGCTGATATATTTTTAAAGGGAATAGTTTTTTCTCCTTTAATACCTTGATTAACTAAATTTATGAATCCTTTTCTAATAATTGAAATAGAATCATCAGTTACTTTGATCAAGGTCTTTCCTGGAGATTTTATTAAAATCTCTTTTTCCATTTTTTCTTCCTCATTTCTATGATATGATTTTTTTGTAGAAGCTCATATATGAGGAAAGAGTCCGTGTTGCAGCACGGGCTTTTTTCTTTATAATTTTTTTAGAGATTATAGGCAAAATAGTAGGGCATAAAAATATATTATTGAATTCCGTATTTAGAAAATCCTAATTGAACTTCACCGGAAGTCTTTTGCTGTGTTGTACGCAATGCTTCTTCTTCAGACATTCCATTCTGTACTTTCCATGCAACAGGCGACATCCCGTATTTGTTAACAAAATCAGTAAGTGATAAAGTGTCAGCGTCTTGCTGAGCGCGTGTTTGTTGGTCTTCTGGATTTTGTTGAGATGCTGCTTGTTGTTCTTTCTGATCTTGACTGATAATATTGCCAGCATCATCTGTAGTCAATCCATTTTCATAAAGGGCCACACCGAAAGCTTCCCACTCTTTGTTGGACCAATTTGCACGATCAGCTGGAGTTGACTGTAAAGTGCGTTGTTTCATCTGTTCATATGTTTCTTCTTGAGGTGCGGTTTGGATTGTATCCTGACTGGAGCTTATAGCTGTTGGGCTAGGTTCCGCCGTAGCTTGGTTGGAGCTTGTAACTGTTGAACTAGAATCTGTCTTAGATGTAGATTTGCTAGTAGAGGAACTGGTTTCAGTTGCTTCTTTTGTTTTACTTACTTTTGTTTTACTTACTTTTGTTTCTTGGTTAGAAGTGGCATCTGTTGATTCAGCTTTGTTATTATTTGAACAAGCTGAAAGTAGCAGAGCAGTACTTAACAACAACATAACGCTAACTTTTTTCATTTTATAATTCCTCTTTCTCGTTGTAATATGTGTGCTAACACGGGCTTTTTTATATAAGAAAACGATAAGCGCTTTCTGGAAGTCCGTAAAGATTCTTTAATTCATCGATTTTTTTAGGATATTGATCATTATCTTCTTTATAAAGAGAAACAATGAGATTAGCAGCAAAGCAATTAGCTTCGCTTTCAGATTTGCTTCTAGATGTTCTTGTTGATACATAGTAACTGGATAAGCCACGATGAAAAATAGCGTGACCTAATTCGTGAGCGCAAATGTAGAATCTTTCCTCAGAGTCTCGCAGTTCATCATTTAAAAAGATTATCGCACGATCTCTAATTTCTTGAAACTGCCCCTTGGGATTCTCGATAAAAGGAACGTATTGAATTTTAATGCCCATCTTTTCACAAATATAAAAAGGATTAGCGGATTGGTATTTCCGCTTCAACTCCTCGACTAAATTAATCGTATCCATCTCCATAAGCTCACATCTTTTTGCCTTTTTCTTTGTCTTCTTTCACAATATCCCAGAAAGTCGCTATCAGGATATCTTTTACGCGCTGTATTTGTTCGGGTGTCAATGTTTCCCCACCATAAGACATATTAACATTTGAGTCTAGTAGTTTATCAAGTTCAACCACTTCCTCTTTTGTAGCCCATTTGGGAACATTATTATTTCCCAATAAATAATCAGTTGTGACACCAAAATAATCAGCAACTTTCTTTAAGTTCTCAGATTTTGGCGAGGCTTTATCCCATCTTCTTATTTGTCCATTAGAGATGCCCACCTGTCTTTCTACTTCTGCTATAGTCACATGCTTTTCGTCTGCTAATTCTTTAATCTTAGTAACTAAACTCATTATTATCAACCTTTCGAAGCTGAAAAGAAAATAAATAGCTTAAAAGTTATATTTTTGGTTGACAATTAGCTTTTAAGCTAGTATATTTAATTCGTAAGCTAAATTGTTAGCTAAATAAGAGCAACAAAAAACTCTACTAATTTAAAACATTCTCTCGGTCGCCAAACTTAGAAATGTTATTTTAGAGGCTTTTTATATGTTTTATTTAACTATGTATTCATAATAGCTTAAAAGCTAATAGGTGTCAACGATTTAGCTAATTTTTTAGCTTACAAATTATTTTTTAGAAAGGAGCTATTTTTATGTCTGAGAATTTAGACTTAAAAATTCGAGCGGAGATGAGAAAAAGAAGAATGACTTTCAAAGAACTAGCTGCGCTTGTTGGTATTTCAGGAGCTTATTTATCAGATATTCTAAACGGCAATCGTGATGGTAAAAAAGCTCGAGAGCACATAGAAACTGTAAAAAAAATATTAGGTATTAAATAGGAGGAACAGCTGATGCAATATCTAGAAGCAAAAATCCCAATTCCAGAAGGCTATGTAATTATCTCCCAAGTGGATTATGAGGAGTTAAAAAAAGCTGATGATACTGGTAGATGGAATCATGGTCCGTAGCTAGCGCCATGAAAGGCGGTAATGCTTCTTGGAAACAAGAGCAAGGCGATGGATTATTTGAGCCGCAGATTCCGTTATCCAGATTTACGGTAAGAGACTATGAAGATTACAGCGGATATCAGTTTAAGCCGGAAAAATCTTTGATAAATCGTATTAATGGAGAGCTTTGCACATTTAATACCATTCAGATAATTAAGAGGTATCAGCCTAGAATTTACGTGATCGAAAATCCGGCAAGCAGTCGGATATGGGAATATATTGAACGCGTGTTAGGATTTCACATCCCTTTTGATAATCTGACTTACTACAACAATTATGACTATCCAATTAGTAAAGCAACAAAATTTAAAAGTAATATCCAATTGGATTTAAAGAAGCAAAAGATTAGAAATGAAGTGGAATTTGGCAAACTTGATAGAAAAGGCGGAGCATATAATCAGAGATCAAATATTCCATTGAAATTAGTAGCAGCAATATTTGAACAATTAGAGGATCAGTTACAAGTGATGTGAGGGAGGAATCAGAATGAACAACAGACACCGCAGAATAACAAAACTAAGAAAACAGGAACTGAATGTACTAAAGACAAAGTTTGAAAGAGGATATGGAGTTTCAGCAGAAGAAGTATATAAAGTTTTAAGTCAGTGTGTTGCTGATGCGAGTGAGGCTATTCGAAAGTTTGAAATTTCGATACTAGATATTAAATGGGAGGATACAGAATGAAGATTTATGTAGTAAAGTTTGGAAATCGATTTTACAGAAGTGATGAACGTTCTATAGGGGCTAACACATTATCCATTGTAGACATACTCCAAAGTGCAAGATGGTTTGATAATCTCGAAGAAGCTAACCAAGTTTCACGACGACTTGGTGGATTAACGCAAGTATATGAACTGGTCACTGTCGATCATGAGGAGGTAGAAAGATGAAACTAAAAGACGGATTTTACGCTAGTAGTCATGGTATTGGTGGTTTGATGCTAGACATGCCGACAAAGAACCCTAAAACACGTAAGAAACCAAAATTCAAAGTCGGTGACATGGTTCGCTGTGAAGCAGAAGGGTTCATCTATCCATTTCGTGGATATGTAGAGCATGTCTATAATCACTCAGCAATCATTCGTATTGAAAACACGATGGAATGCGACAAGTGGTTAGCGAAAAGTAAAGAGAATTTAGCAGTGGTGAGATTGGTGGATATTGAACTAATCAATGACAAATAAAAAAGCCGGATCGCTCCGACTAATTTAATAAAATAGACAAGTTTATTATATCACATAAAAGGAGCGGTTTGACTTGATGCAATTACTTAAAGAAGTGGATTTCAAACAGACAAGATGCAATGCAAGAGACGTGCTGAAAAACTTTCGGCGTTTGGAGCGGATGGCAGGTCGCTCTTTGATAGATATTAAATCGCCGATCATTACAGATATGCCTAGAACGCCGAAACACGGCAATAAGGCAGAGGATGCATTGATCCAGATGATGGACATAGAAGCTGAAAGAGATGCAATTCTAGCAGCCTTGATGGCTCTTAGTCTAATTAGCCGTCAGATACTCTATTACAGCTTCTGTGATGTAGACAAGCACTCTAACTATGAAATAGGCCAATTAATTCAGGGATACGGAGAGAAGAACGTGGAGAAACTGAAATCCATCGCATTGATTGAATTTGCGGAAGCATACAAAAAAGGCTCATTGATTGAGTATCGCTGATTTTGTAGGGTTTTTGTAGGGATAGTGTAGGGTTTTTGAACGATTTAACGTGATATTATGATAGTGTCGAAAGATTAGAAAACAAATCAAATTGTTTTCTATGGAGAGTTATAGTTAGACTGCTCACAAAAAAATAAAAAACAGAACATCGTTTTCTATTGCTTCAGTCAGCAATGATTCTTCTTTAATGATAGACAGCAACCAACCCAAAAATAAACTAAAAGGAAGTGTAAAAACTCCTGTTAAATTCTCGTTTATCTATCAACGGTTGCTGTCTAGCTAATGTGTAAATGGAATTTATCTTCTGATATCCTAATATTAAGTATCATAGGGCGACTACTGTAACAGACGGATAATATAGCCAAGTATCATTCCAATGAGGCCAGAAATAAGAGAGTTAATGATCGGTTTAGTAATAAGTTCTTTACGCGCTTTCAATATTAATGTATGCTGCTCTTCAGCATTTTCTTTACCTTTCAATGTCAGAGATACATGAGTGGCCGAAACGAGGGATTCTATTTTTTCATCTTCTATTTTTGTGTAATTACCATCATCATCTATTGAACCAACTGTTTGAAATTTAATGGCGCTTTTAGGAGATGATTCTATAAAATTATTCTTTTCCATTTCTTCTAATATAGAATACAACTCATCTCTAGTTAGAGAATGGAATTTTTTTGCTATTTTTTCGATGGACACAGTAATTTCAGGTTGAAGATAAATGTATCTAGTAATTTTTTCAGTATAAAATTTAAAATCTATCATAATTGACCAGTTCCTTTCGTTTATATAGATATCTAAAATTATACGCTAAGTATTTATTTTCACAATATCAATTTGTCGCTGTGGCGGAAAGGGTAGACGCTAAGCATGTGTGCTAGGTCAATGCTTCGGCAACCATGCAAGGTTCGATTCCTTGCCAGCGACTTAAGGAACCTACGGAAACAATTCATCTTATCGGATGCCGATGAATTGGCTGACTAGTCGGGATGCTACTAGCAGTTAGAAGGCATAAAATACTAGCGCAGACGTGCGCCACTCTCAGGTGTAGGTTAGGAGAGAAACATTAGTTGGGGCTATTAGGAATACGATAACCTGCTTGCGACAAAGCTTTGTACTGTCGCGTTGGTCATGAACAGAGACGGTATTCTGTTTCAGTATTCGTTAGCAACCGAGGGATGTGGCAGTGGTGAGGTGCAGGAAGTATCAGACTTGTTTGTGTGTAGGTTGCTATTACATATTAGATCACTCTTTGAGTGGTCTTTTTATTTTGCACAAAGGAGGTAACAACAATGTATAGACCACAATACTTAGAACAGAAGTATGAAGTAATCACTGTGCAAAACGGTAACGGTGAGATAGTACGAAAGTATAGAAGACCAATAAAGAGCGATACATATAAACGAAAGGAAAACAACGAAGTTATTCCATTGTATGGCAAAAGAATAGCTAAGCATTAAATAAGATTGCGAAAGGAGACGGAACATGACCGAGGAATTCTATAGATGGTTATTACAGTTGATAAGAGAAGATCGTTTGGTTAAGTTCTATCAGTCTCCTAAATGGCGCAGGCTTAGAGAGAAAGCGATGAAACGAGATCACTATGAATGCCAAGAGTGTAGAAGACTAGGTAAGTATCATAGAGTAGAGAACGTTCATCATATAAAGGAAGTCAAGGATAGACCTGACTTAGCTTTAGATTTAGATAATCTTATTTGTTTATGTGTTGAACATCATAATGAAGTTCATGGAAGATATCTTACAGCGTTAGATAAACAAGAGAAGAAGATAGAAAGCTTTGCTAACTTCGACGCAAGTGAAAGGTGGTAAGTGCATGATCATCAATGACAATGGCAGAGAGTATGATACAGAAAAGATTGAAGAGTATTCATCTTATACACAAGGATTAATTAAACGTTTGATATACGTTCGCTATGTAGGTATTAGGGATCTGTTATCAGATAACTGTTGTAGTAAATACAAAGTGAATCAAGTGAGAGAATCATTGAATAAAGATAATAAGTGCTGATGCCGGCATTGTATCATACACCATGAAAACTGGTGGTGGTTTCATGATTAGAAATCCACAGGGTAACTTGGTTTTTAGTACGTGGGATAATGGTAATAACAGACCGTTTTTATCTTTTGGTGCGCCAAATTTCAGATACAGTAATGCTAGTTATATAAATGATGGTGACGGTAATTCTTTAGGTATTGATGGTAGTGCAGGTAATTCATGGGAATTTAAAGTAGCTGGCAAGACTATGAAATTTACTAGTGACGGTATGCTAACGTTGCCAGGTTGTTTTTTTGGTTCATGGGAAGATGGGAAAATTGCAAGGTTTGAACAATCAACGGTACAAGTATATAAAGATTTTACTGTTAGAGGTACTAAAAACTCAACCGTACCGACAGAACATTATGGACAACGACTATTGAACGCTTATGAAACTCCAGAATATTATTTCGCTGATTATGGAGAAGCCGTTACAGGTGATGATGGTAAAGTTCGTGTTGATATTGATCCCATGTTTGCTGAGACAGTAAATCTAAGTCGGTATATGACATATGTGACACCTACAGAACTAGTTTTGTGTGCTGTTACTCATGAAGATGTTGACCATTTCATCATTGAAACTAGTAAGCCAAACGTATTGGTTAGATGGAATTTAGTGGCACATCGACTAGGGTATGAAGATGTTAGATTAAAAGAGGATACAGCATATGATAGCACAGTGCTTGACCAAAAACGTTTTTAAAACGAAGACAAGGAGGTATATAAATGGCTAGCAGTTTATATAATTTGGCTTTAGATTTTAGCAAAGAATTAAACTACACCAAAGCTATTATGGCTCGTCAAGGTGATAAAGGAATTACGGTGACTGTTAAACCGTTTTTAAATGGCCTACAGATGGATACGAGTGGCGGAACATTTACTTTAAAAGGAACAACGCCATCTAACCGTTACGTAGATAGTGTAGCTACTAGTGTAACTAGTGAAGAAGTCACGTTTTCTCTTGATGGCACATTTATGAGCGAAGCAGGATATTATAAACACTGCTACGTAGAATATAGAAAAGACAATCAAATTTTAACAACGCAAGATATCATTTTTTTCTCACTAGGAGTGTCTGACATTTCGCAAGGACAAGCTGATGAATACGTTTCGCAATTGGAAGAGTTAATTCGAAAGTATAACGAAACTTTTGATGTTTTTATGGCTGAAATTAAAGGTAGAGTGGATAGCTTAAATAAACAGATTACTGATTTAACTGGTCAAGCTAAAACTCTACAAGACAAGTTAGATGCTCTGAAAGAAGAAATTTCTAAGTTAGGTAACTTGCAAGTGATGTACAGTAACAGCATCGACTTCGGGGACTATGATTATAGTGGGAATCCGAATTTAATGTCCAAACTAAAATCGAGCGATTTTAACGTTGGTTACCATGGGTCACTAACTTTGGATAACGAAAAGTTACATTTTACTTCTGATGGTACAGGGAGCATCGATATGTTTACGCATATCAATACACCTCAGCTTGTTAGTGGGAAAACCTATACTTTGAGTGCGAAAGTTCGATTTGATGAAGGAACTACAGGAGCTATTGATAAATTACGTTTGGTATATCGTACATCACCAGGAGAAAAGATATTATTGGAAGCAAATAGTACAAATATTACAACAGATGATGTAGGGAAAGAAATAACAATCAAAGGTACAGCTAACGTTAATTATCAAATCACAAATTTAGATCGATTTTATATGAGTATTAGCTTTGTTGACAGGGATAAAATAAATGGCGGATTTAAGTTGTACGACATCAAAATCGAAGAAGGCTCAACAGCTACTCCGTACCAGCCAAATTTACTCGATGCGCCATATTATTTGAGTAAGGTGGCTTTGGGTGAGAATATTGCTGACCCAACAGTTAAATTTCCAATCACAACTAGTAGCGAGGCAATCTATGCAAAAAATGCATCAGAGGATTTTGTTTTAGGTGAAACTTATACTGTGACGATAGGAGCGACTAAGCCTGCCTCACAAACTATTCGGGTTTATTTAGCTCAAAAACAATTCGGTGTCTTTAAACCAGTTGAAGGATTGGTTGATACATGGGTTACCACTGTGTCAATAACTCGGCTAGGGGAAAACGCAAAATGGGTATATCTTTCTCAAACGCCAAATACTTCTTTAGGTTCATGTACCATAAAATGGTTGAAGATTGAAAAAGGCAACACCAGAACCCCAAATATTGAGCAATATAAATACCGAGGAATCGGCATGCGAGACTCAAATAATCCAAAAGACTACGTGTGGGATCTAGAACCAAAATATGTAGAAGAAAACTTAGCAACCGAGAGCAAAGTAACAGAAATCATTGGTGAAGCAAATAAATACACAGATAATTCAATAGAAGCTGTGAATATAAATGTTACGAATATTGCAGATGACTTAGCTAAGCAAATTAACGTAAACGAAAATGCGGCTAGAAATTATACGGATACTAAGAAGATAGAAGCAGTCAATGAATCAAAGAAGTATACAGATGAAGTTTTCAGAAAGGAGATAGTGAATTTAACTGTAAAGAATGGAAATCTAGGCACAGCACGATTATATAGACAGGGAAACTGTGTTACGATTTACTTTTTTGATTTAAACGGAAGAAATAGTGGTGGGAATGATTCGGTTATTTTAACTGTTCCAGAAGGCTATCGGACACCAATTAGTTTTGAACAACTGGTTGGGTCGACTGACAGAAGTGCTTTTAACAATGCTCAACTTGGGTTTGGAGCGGATGGTAATATTTATTGGAGGCGTAACACATCATATGCTTCTTCATATACATTCGCAGTGACATATATCATATAAGAAATAGATAACCAGTGTGCTCAAATGAGTGCGCTAGTTATTTCCAGAAAGGAGGCTGTTTGATTGAAAGATGAAGCAATACAAGATGTAGTGGAGCGTTTAGTACGCATTGAAACAAAATTAGATAACTATGAATCATTACGAGAAAAAGCGGATTTTGCAAAAGATCGAGCAGATCAAGCGTATTCTGCGGCACTCAATAATGCAGAAGATATCAAAGAAATGAAAAACAATAATAAGTGGGCTTGGGGCTATATGATTGGGCTAGGCATCACGATTATTGCATATTTCTTAACAAAACTGTGAGGGAGGTGATTCAATGGAAAAAGCAATTAATGAAATTTTAGGAACAGGCATCATTATTAGTCCGATAGTAATTATTTTGGTTGAAGTAATGAAGAAGCCAAATCTTATCCCTTCAAAATGGCTGGCACCATCAGCATGTTTTGTGGGGATTTTGTTTGCAGTCGTTTTGTCTTTGACCTATCCAGATTTAGGATCATGGCAGCAATTGGCTATGTCTGGAATTGTTGCAGGAGCGATTGCAAGTGGTATCTATACGCAAACTAATTTAAAAAAATAGGAGGAGAAATATGAAAAAGAAAATTTTCGTAGGAGCTATCATGGCTCTTTTTTTATTGCCAATTAATGGGTTTGCCTATACGATTAACAATGAATTTAATTTAGGTGTAAATGAAGGTAGCTCTCAAGTAGCGAATAATCAGTATATTTTACTGCATGAAACAGCTAACGAAACAGCAACAGGACGCAATGAAGCACAGTATATGCAACGTTCATGGACTAGTGCTTACACTGCTTACATTGTGGGAGACGGCGGAATTGTTTACCAAGTTGGACAACTTGGTTATGTGCAGTATGGCGCTGGTTCATATGCTAATGCAAATAGTCCTGTGCAGATTGAGTTACAACACACACATGATAAAGAAACTTTTGAAAAGAACTATAAAGTATACGTTGAATTGGCAAGAGATTCAGCAATGAAATATGGTATTCCATTAACATTAGACACTCCTTATAACCAACCAGGAATCAAATCGCATTTATGGGTAACACAAAATATTTGGGGCGATCATACAGATCCTTACGGTTATCTTTCTGAAATGGGTGTAAGTAAAGAAAAATTAGCCTATGATTTAGCTCATGGATTTACCGATGAAAATCCGACAACTTCAGATGATAAACCAGTCATTGATCCAACTAGAGCAGGTGCAGCAAATTCTACGCTGACAGATGGAACAAATTACGCCCACATTGATCAGTTCGGAGAAATCGAAAACGCAAATTTGCATGTAGCTGGATGGCACATTGCTAACTATAAATACGAGTATATTTTCATTATGGACTACAATACTGGGAAAGAATTAGCTCGAGTAAGAGCTGATGGAATTTATAGACCAGATGTAAATCAAGCTTATAATACTTCTGGAAACGTTGGTTATCATGTATCTTTCAATATGCGTAATTTCCCCAATAAGAAAGTCTATGTAATGATGCGTGCAACGAATGATCCAGAAGGGAACACTAAAGGCGGAGCACAAGATTTTCATGACAAACGTTGGTATTTAAATATTCCTAAACGATAAAAAATAGCCCCTCATTAAATTTATTCTCTAATTTAATGAGGGGCATATTATATCTAGATACAGTATATAAAAATGAAATTATACCTCAGATTTCTATATTGTCAATTCTTTTGAAATACTTTTGATTTTTCTGGATAATTGAGTATAATTATTATGTAAAGGTTGAAATAGCAACTTTTTTTAAAGAAAAATACTTTTGAAATACTTTTGAATGCTTTTGAATTAAGATTAGGGGTGTAAAAAATTAAGTTTATTGAATTAAAAGATGAAATCTTTACGACACCAAGAGAAAATTTCCAACTAGAGTTTAAAAAATCGCAAACTAAACTATCTAGTGATGTATGGTCAACTTATAGCGCGTTTGCAAATACTAATGGTGGAATTATAATTTTAGGTATCGAAGAGATAGTATCTAAAAAAGAGTACAAAGTAGTAGGAGTCGACAACCCAGAAAAAGTTATTACTGAATTTTGGAATTGTATTCATGATAAACAAAAAGTTAGTGTTAACTTGCTTACTAATGAAGATGTTCAAACATTCAAGGTATCGGGTAAAACTATTATAGAAATAAATGTACCCAAAGCACCGTATGAAAGAAGACCAGTGTATATAAACAATAACAAAAGTAAAACATATATTAGAACAGACGATGGTGATCGTATTGCAGATGATGCACAATTTAAATACTTAATAGTAGATTCGCAGAATGATATCGATAGTGAGTTATTGCAAAACTATGACATAGACGATTTAAATCTTGGAACAGTGGACGAATATAGAAATTTACTTTATAAAAATACGAATAATTCTAAATATTTAGAACTTAGTCATGAAGAATTGTTAAAGAATATTGGAGTATTAAAAAAAGACAGACAAGATTCTAAGTCGCCATATAGACTAACAGTAGGTGGATTATTATTTTTTGGCAAATATAATTCTATAACTGATAGATTTAAAAAATTTCAATTAGATTATTTTAAAAAACAAAGCTTTTTAGATACTGACTGGCGAGATAGGGTATCAAGTGGGGATATGAATTATCCTGAGATGAATTTGTTTTCGTTCTATAATTTAGTTATTCAAAAATTAGAACTTAGTGTGCCTGATTCCTATAGACAAGAAGAAAATATGACGAGAGGGTCCTATAGAACAGACCTATTACTTGCTTTAAAAGAAGCATTAGTAAATACATTAATGCATGCTTATTATGATTCTGATAAAGTTATAAAAATAATCGATTGTGATGATTACGTAAGTTTCTACAATCCGGGAGAAATGAAAGTTTCTAAAGAGGAATTTATAAATGGAAGTTTTTCGATAACAAGAAATTCGATTATCTCAACGCTATTTAGAAGAGTAGGGATTGCTGAAAAAGGAGGGTCAGGAGGACCTAGAATTTTTGAGGCAGCTACAAAGAACAGCTTGCGTATTCCAGAAGTTGATACTAATTTTGATTCTACTGAAGTTAGGATATGGAAAATAAATATGTTAGAAAGTTTAAGTGGTTTAAACGAAGTAGAATCTAGCATAATTAAATATGCTATGGAAAAACCTACTTTTAAAATTAAAGATATAGTGAATTCTACAAGCTATAAAGATCACACTGTTAGAAAAAACGTAAATAGTTTAGTTGAAAAGGAAATGCTACAAAAGATAGGTAATGGTAAAGCAACCATGTTTGTCTTAAGCTCTTCTGAAGAAACAGGAGTGATGACGTTTAAAAGGTTACTGAAAGAAATAGAAGTTGGTTTTATGAAGAGTAGATAAAAACGTAAAAATAAAACCTCGCTCAATCTTGGGCGAGGTCTTTTTTCATTTTTCTGAAAAATTAAAGTAAATAATAGACTAAAAAATAACCATGTGAGATAATGAACATAGAAAAAAAGCTTCAGATACCCCCTCACCCTAGAGTCTTTCCCCAAAAAGATAAGTATCTGAAGCTTTTTTCTTTTTATAACTTGGAAATAGTAACATAAAATAATATATTTTACAAAGAATAAGTACAATCTAGTTTTTTGCTATTAAATGTGTAATAATTAATGTGCCATCACAATATGAAGAATGAAACCATTATTATCTAGTCTATGTCCATTCTTTTTGTTTGCAGGAGTTGTGATGGTTTCTCGTACCTTTAGCTTAGTTGGTTAGAGCAGACGCCTCATAACCGTCCGGTTGTAGGCTCGAGTCCTACAGGGTACATTAATGTAGCCATTTGAATCGTTCTGTGTTAGAATTTTTTGAAGAGTATTATACAAGCTAAAGCTTTTCTTCATTGCCACTCATTTGAGTGGCTTTTTTATGTATCCTTTTATGGATTAATGAAAGGATGTTTCACATAGTTATACTTCTGTATATTTGAAAAGTTTTACTTTGATTTTTAAATGGAAAGACATTTGGGTTATATTGTGAGATAATAATAAAGAAGAGTTTAAAGCGTTCCCCAAAAACCACTGCCCCATAAGTGTGTTACGCTTTAAACTCTTTTATATTTGAAGCCATTAAAAAGCATACCATATTTTTGAAAAAAAGTGAGAAAAAAGGCTTATAATTGGAGTGGTAGTTAATTAGTGACTTATTTTTGATTTTATAGCACTGATACTATAAAATATAGATATCATCATATTACACAATCTTAATACTAACTTAAAAAATATCTCCTTTCATAAGTATGGTGATAAAATCCGTTCCGGGCTACCTTTTTAGGTAGCCTACTTTAATCTTTGTATCTTTCTGGATCAACGAAAGTATACTTTATATAGTCATAACGCCGATGATCGCTCCGTGCGTCTGGCACGTCAGTCACCACATCAAACAAAAAGTATACATCCTTCTTCATTCTCGTTTTCGCAGCAGGAATTTTAAAGTAGTTCTTATTAGAATAGTAGAGATTGATTAATAAACTGTCTTCAATTGCTAAAAAGAAAACTTCTGAATCCCACACCTTATAAAAATCTTTGACGAATCTATTCGAAGGGTCAAATTTAAACCATAATTGTGTCTCATTAAAAAGCATAACCATTACTCCGATCTATTTTTAAACTTAGTTTCTACCTCTAATATATATCGAGTTTTTATTTTGCTTTCAGAGAATACTGTTTCTTTTTTTGCAGTTACAGGTTGTTTATTTTCGGAAAAAGCTAATATAGCTAAAATTGAAACATCCATCTGGAATTTGTCTTTTTCGTTGCTTTGCTCATAAAAATCTGCATATTCATCACTAATATTTTTTCTAATAAATTCTTCCATCATAAAGATCACCTCGAAAAGAGTATACGAACAAACGTTCTTTTTGTAAAGGTGGAATTTATTATACTAAATAAATAGGTGAACAAGTACTTGTGCCAAATTATGTGCCAAAAAAAATCGAATTTAATAAAACACAAACAAAAAGAAATCCTATTATGATAACATTTCTTATAATAACAAACACAACAGAAGACGTGTAATAGTTAGTCAGGAACGTATAAATAACCCCTGTATCCTTTGTGGTACAGGTTTTTTTATTTTAAAACAACAAAAATTAAATGTTTTATAATTAAAAAAACTTCATTTTTTATTGATATAAGGGTATAATTGTTGTTGAAGGAAGGTGATAAAAAAACATTTTCATTAAAACGGAAAGCAAAAAATAAAAATAAAAATGAAAGAAGGAGAAAAATTAAAAAAATGGATTCTTAGCGCTACATTGATTGTTTTACTTAGGGCTTTCGCAGATGCAAGGGTAATAGAACAAAGTGGTTTTACTGGTAGGTGTGTAGCTTTTCCAATGCTATGGAGCTAGAGCCTTTCTAGTGGGCATAAGTATGTTTAACTTTTTATGCTAATCTGGGCACATAATGTACAGGCGCACTACATAGAGAATCTCGAAAGTGGGATTAGTACTAAGTATAGTTGATACAAACAGCACTTCACAGCTAGAATAATTGGAAAGTCAGAAGTTTTTTGTTCGATTTGAAATACCTAGTTAGTTTGAATAAGTACATAAAGAATCTTCTTATTTAGCACTTAATAAAAAATATAAAAAACATTTAAAAGAGAAATCAAAGGGTTTCTCAATCTTTGATAAAAAAGGAGGAAGTAGAAAATGAAAAAAGCAAAATTGATACTTAGTACAATCGTCTTGACATCTTTATGTAGTGGTTTTTTAGGGACTGGGACGGTGGATGCCAGTGAATATAATAATAAAGTTGTTTCGCTTCGAGCTGCTAGTGATACAACGCTTACTGTGTCACGCATACCTCATAATCCTATTCTATATTTTGAAATTTCAATGGAAAATTATAATCAATCTGACTCAACCCAACGTTGGGTAATGGAGTACAATGCAAATGCCGGTGGTTATTATATCCGGGAGCAGATTCCGGGAAGTGTGAATTTTACACCGCAATATATTTGGGATAGTGGAGGAAGCTTTTTGGACTTCTCGGGTAACAAAGAGAGGGTAGGGACTCTGTGGAAGTTATATTCAGCCGGACAGAATTCGTTGGGAAATATATTTTTTATAGAAAATATGTCAAACGGGAACTATATGAGTTGGACCAGAGGAGGTCATACTGATCGGGCGTTGAGGTCTACTGCATTTGATTGGAATTGGGAGCAAAGATTCATTGTACAAGTTGAAGGAGAAGTTTAAAAGAGAAAAATGGAAGTACACTAATACGTTCAATCTTTTTGACTTATATCTAGAGAGTGGGGCAATAATCAGATTTTTTTCTGACTATTGTCCCACTCTCTTTTTTATATATTTTTCGTTATTTTATTTGTGCTAACAAGATTTTGCTCAAGCCCAATCTCCATTACGGAAAATCGGTACTGTAGAACCGTCTTCGCGGATACCATCGATATCCATCTTGTCAGATCCTACCATGAAATCTACGTGGGTTTGACTTCTATTCAAACCAGCTTCTGCTAATTCTTCATCGGACATTTCTGTACCGCCTTTCACACTGAAGGCATAAGCAGATCCTAAGGCTAAATGGTTCGATGCGTTTTCATCAAATAGTGTATTGAAGAAAATGATACCAGATTGAGAAATAGGTGAAGGGTCAGGAACAAGTGCCACTTCTCCTAGACGACGCGCACCTTCATCGGTATCAAGCAATTTTTCTAAGACATCTTCGCCTTGTTCGGCAGAAAAGTCAACTACTTTTCCATCTTTGAAAGTAAATTTCATACCAGAGATGATCGTACCAGCATAACTCAGTGGTTTTGTACTTGAAATATACCCATCTACACGATGACTGTCAGGAGCGGTGAACACTTCTTCTGTTGGCATATTTGCCATGAATTTTTCCCCTCGAGCATTGTAGCTTCCAGCACCTTCCCAAAGATGGTTTTTAGGCAATCCAATGATGATATCCGTACCAGGAGCAGTGTAGTGCAGGGCAGAAAATTGTTCTTGATTCAATTCTTCTGCTTTTTTTGCTAATTTCTCATCGTGTTTTTTCCATGCTAAAACAGGGTCTTCTTCGTAGACACGAGTTGTTTTAAAAATTTGATCCCATAATGCATCAACTTGTTCTTCTTCTGGCAGATCTGGAAAAACTTTTGTTGCCCATTGTTTACCAGCAGCAGCTACAACAGTCCAACTGACTTTATTTGCCTGAGTTGCCTTGCGCAAATTCATTAGTGCTTTACCGGCAGCTGCTTGATAAGTTGCTACTCGGTGGCTGTCTACACCGGCAAACGCATCAGGATCGGCAGAAACGACACTGATCCTGCTTGCTCCTTTTTCAAGCCATTCATCCGCTTGAACGATTTTAGATTGTGGTACATCCTCAATACGATCTGTTGCTGCATGTAAAAGAAATTCTCTTTGAATCTGATCATCTGTCCACTGAACGATGACTTCAGCAGCTCCTAATTTGTAAGCTTCTTGTGTGATCAAGCGAGCAAGGGGTGCTTGGTCTACACTGATCTGTAAAACGACTGTGTGACCTTTTTCTGTGGCCACGCCAGTTTCTGCAATTAAGCGTGCATATTTTTTTAGAAGTTCATTAAAATTCGATAACATAATAAAAATTCCTCCTCACCATTTTTTCTGGTAACTATTAGCATGATACCATTTAATCATGATTCAAACAATGTAGCTTTAAATAAAAAAAGGAGGTTATTTTTTTCTGGTTGCGTTCCACGTTCTATGACACGACTTGCTATTTTAGCTTGTGAAGAAAATCGAAAACTAATTTTGCATATCAAAAAAAACATGTTACAATGAAATTAATCAATGGTGGAAGCGTTATAAAAAAATTGAGGAGATTAAAAAAATATGGCAAGAAAAAAGACGATTACTAAAGAACAGATTTTGGCAGCTGCTTATGAAGTAGCTGCCACCGAGGGATTTACACGATTTACTGCGAGAAACATTGCGAACAAAATGAATTGTTCCACGCAGCCGATCTATCTTGAGTTCAAAAATATGGATGACTTGAGACAAGCACTTTTTGAGCAAATCTATGATTATTTGCAATACGAAGTGTTTCCAGTTGAGCATACAGGGAATACGATTATCGATCTTGCTTTTAATTATATCCATTTTGCAAGAAGAGAGAAGAAGTTGTATCGTTCACTGTACTTAGAAGAATATGGTGGAGGAAAAGAGATGCAAAATTTCTCTTATACTTACTTTGTGAATACAGTGAAACGGGACCCAGCCTACGCGGATCTTTCAGAAGAACAGATCGAATCCTTGCATAACGGTACATGGATCATAGCTACCCGGATTGCAGCTTTGATGTCTTCAAGCATTATCCATCCAACTGATGAGCAGATTGAAAAAATGATCCAAGACAGCATTGATGCAATCTTGAATCTCAAAGAACCAATCGAAATCGATTGAATATACTCAAGAGTTTCGCCAATCAGTAGATAACAAGAGATGTGTCAACATAAGGAAAATTTCGTTTTTCTTACAGCGTATACATTTTTAACTCCCGAAGAACTCTTCCATGAATACAATAAAAGAGCCGTCTAGATTGATTCAATCTGGACGGCTCTTTTATATCTCAAGCATATTAAAGTTTTGCGACTAATTCTTTAGCGAAAGCTTCTAGATTTTCGATATCTTCTTCCTCAGCATTTAAGTCTACTTTTACATTTTCTGCGCCTTTTGATGCGCCTGTTTTTCCAAAAGCAGCATCGAAGTCATCCACTGATTTACAGAATTCATCGTAAAAAGTATCTCCAGATCCGCAGACGCCGTAGATTTTCCCTGATAGATCCAACTCTTGCAAGTCTTCATAAAAATCTACAATCTCATCAGGAAGATCGCCATCATCGTATGTATAAGTAGCTACGACGCAAATATCTGCCTCCTCGAATTCATCTGCATCTACTTGGGTACATTCGTTGATTTCGACTTCGATATCCATATTTTCAAATGCTTCTGCAACAATATCGGCGATTTCTTCAGTATTTCCTGTCATGCTAGCATATACGATTTTTGCTAAAGCCATGATGTGCCTCCTTGTTTAAAATTATTTAACAATTATGAATTATACCAAAACATCGTTGAAAAGAAAATAAAACCTAGAGACACATGGGAAATGTCATTTGGCTAAATGTATGCCGCTATGTTAAAATGAGAGAGATTTGTAAAAAGGAGACGAAAATATGATTACTTTAAAATCAGCACGTGAAATTGAAATGATGGCAGAATCTGGCGCTTTATTGGCAGATGTACATAAAAATCTGCGTGATTTTATCAAACCAGGCATAACAAGTTGGGATATTGAGGTATTTGTCAGAAACTATATCGAGAGTCATGGAGGAATCGCTGCGCAAATTGGCTTCGAAGGGTATGAATATGCGACTTGTATCAGTATCAATGATGAAATTTGTCATGGATTTCCTCGTAAAAAACCTTTGAAAAGCGGCGATTTGGTAAAAGTCGACATGTGTATCGATTTGAAAGGCGGCATTTCCGATTCTTGTTGGGCTTATGTAGTAGGAGAATCTACACCTGAGATCGACCGATTGATGGAAGTAACGAAGAAAGCATTGTACATCGGTATTGAGCAAGCACAAGTAGGAAATCGGATCGGCGACATCGGTCATGCTATCCAGACATATGTAGAAGGTGAAAATCTAGCGATCGTCCGTGATTTTATTGGTCATGGCGTTGGCCCTACGATCCATGAAGAACCAGCCGTTCCTCATTACGGAGAAGCTGGAAAAGGTTTGCGATTGAAAGAAGGTATGGTCATCACGATCGAGCCTATGGTCAATACCGGAACTTGGAAAATGAAAATGGATCCTAATGGTTGGACTGCTTATACAAGAGACGGCGGACTATCTTGCCAATATGAACATACATTGGCTATTACTAAAGATGGCCCTAGAATCTTGACATCACAAGGAGAAGAAGGTACCTATTGATTCAGCCAATTAATAGGTACGGGAGAGGTACATGAAAGTTTGGAACAAAATAAAACAAAATGAAAATCTGATGCGCTTTATTGAGACGACTCAAAAGCGCATCACTGATTCAGAAATGAGTACGACCTCGGTTGTCGTTGCTTATTATTTACTCTTGTCTTTATTTCCATTGATTATTGCTTTTGGTAATATTTTGCCGTTTCTCCATATCGATCAAGAGACTGTGCTGACCTATTTACGAGAAGTGATTCCTGAGACCGTTTACCAGTTTATTGGTCCTGCAATCAAGGACCTTTTGACACAAAGTTCAGGCGGTTTGCTATCCGTTTCTGCTTTAGCGGCCTTGTGGTCTGCCAGTCAAAGTATTAACGCTTTACAAATTGCGATGAATAAAGCGTATGGCGTAGAAAATAGAAAAAATTTTTTGATCGTTCGCTTCTTCTCGCTGATCGTAATCGTCTTGTTCATGATTGCCATTAGTGGAGTAACTATCGTTCTTGGTTTAGGACAGCTGATTTTAGATGCTATCCAACCGATTGTACAAATACCTGTGAACTTTATTGATCAGTTCCAAACCTTGAAATGGCCAATCACATTGGTGGCTTTATTTGTCATCATGTTCTTGATTTATTTAATTGTCCCTAATGCTCAGTTGAAGTTGAAGACGATTATTCCAGGTACGATCTTCGCTACCGTCGGCTGGATGCTGTTATCACAAGTGTTTAGTATCTATGCCAGATATTTTGCAACGAGGATCAGCGGTTATCAGATCATAGGAAGTTTTATTGTCCTCATGCTTTGGCTTAATTTTGCTGCTACGATCATCATTTTGGGCGGAATCATCAATGCAGTTGTTCAAGAATACGTGACGGGACATCAAATCAAAAAACGTCGAGATCCAAGCCGAAAATGGTTCAATAAATTGAAAGCTAAATTTTCTCATAAAAAAAAGTAGAAACAAGAGTTCTTATTGTAAATTTATATCAGTAATTTATAATAATTATGACTCTTAATTAAAGTAGGTGCCCATATGCTTGTTTCTTTTAGTATGGTTATAAGATTTTTTCTGACAATTTTATTATCACTGATATTAACACCTGTATTTAAAATCATTTCAGTACAAACGGGTATGGTCGACAAACCAAATGAAAGAAGGATAAACAAAGTTCCAATGCCTTCCGCAGGCGGACTGCCCATTTTTATTTCATTTGTTATATCGACTTTATTCTTATTCCGTAAAATCATTCCACAATCGTATATTGTGCCGATCTTGCTCGCTTCTTTGGTGATCATCGTCACAGGAGTACTCGATGATAAATTTGAGTTGACACCTAAACAAAAGAGTGTAGGGATCTTGCTTGCCTCTCTTATTATTTATTTTGTAGCAGATATACGTATTGATTCCTTTACGCTTCCTTTTATTGGCTATGTTCAATTAGGATGGCTTAGTTTCCCTGTAACGATTTTTTGGATCTTCGGTATCACGAACGCAGTCAATCTGATTGACGGTTTAGACGGGTTAGCGGCAGGGATTTCATTGATTGGTTTAATCACGATAGGCATCATTGGGTATTTTTTCCTTCATGCTTCCACAGTGTACATCCCGGTCGTTATTTTCTGTCTTGTAGCAAGTATTATCGGATTTTTCCCGTACAATTTTTATCCGGCAAAGATTTATTTAGGCGATACAGGAGCGTTATTCTTAGGGTTCATGATGGCCGTCCTTTCACTACAAGGGCTGAAGAACGTAACTTTTGTTTCGTCAATTTCTCTACTGATCGTCATGGGCGTTCCGGTAACAGATACGTTTTTTGCTATCATTAGAAGAAAAGCAAACCGTGTTTCTTTTTCTACAGCAGATAAAAAACATCTTCATCACCGACTAATCAGTTTAGGATTTACTCATAAAGGTGCCGTCCTGACGATTTATGCGATGGCTTTGATGTTTTCTTTCACAGCTATGGTCATGAATTATACTGGAAGAATCGGAACGATTGTATTGATTATTGCTATGCTATTTGCTGCAATTTTATTATTTGAATTGATTGGTCTGATTAACGAGAAACATCAGTTTATTTTAAAAACATTGCGATTTTTAGGGAATAAAGAGTATCGTACGCAAGTAAAACAGAAATATTTGAAGAAATGGAACCGTCATATAGATGAATAACAAATTAAACCAGCCAATTCTTATTAGTATTGTAACGGCGAACAGTGATAAGATTTTTCGGACACTAGATAATTTTATTTCCACTGTAAAAGATGAAACAGCGATAAAAATTCGGATTTTTGACAACAACTCCCTTCCGGAATATAAAAGCAGACTAAAAGAATATGTGACATATCCGTATATCGAAATCTATTTTCATGATGAAAATTCCGGATTCGGTTATGGACATAATCACAATCTGCTGAAGAGCGATTGCCACTATGGCATTATTTGTAATCCAGATATTTTAGTGGATGAAGAAACAGTTACAGCATTGGTGTTGTTACTGAAAGAACATCCCGAATGCGCGATGTTAGCACCTAAGATTCTTAATGAAGATGGGACCACTCAGCACCTCATCCGTGAGCGGCTGGCTGTTTTTGATTATGTTTTGCGCTTTGTGCCTTTCAAATGGGTCAAAAAAAGGTTTGATAAACGGCTAGCTGTCTTTGAATGCCGTGGCTTGCCCACTGATGTTGATAGTTATGTGCGAATGATCTCGGGCAGTTTTATGGTAGCTGATATTGATAAATTTAAAGAGATAAGGGGATTTGATGAGCGTTTCTTCATGTACTTTGAAGATAATGACTTGTGCTTGAGTTTTGAAAAAGCAGGTTACAAATTATTGTACACACCCTTTTATGCAGTCGTCCATTTTTATGGAAAGGGTGCACATCGAAATGCAAAACTTTTTCGTGTGTTTTTGACTTCTATGATGAAATTTTTCAATAAGTGGGGGTGGCGTTTTTTCTGATGAAACCAGAAATAGTAGTAGTAGTCGTGCTATATCAGCAACTATTCAGCCAATCTCCAACTTATGAACCATTAAGCAAAGCACTTAGCGAAAAGCATATTCAGCTTGTTATTTACGATAATAGTCCTCAAAGACAGCAAAATGAGCTGTTTGAAAAAGAAAACACCATTTACTATCATGATCCGCAAAACCCTGGATTAGCGGCGGCTTATAATTATGCGTTGTCTCAAGCAAATGAAAGAACACGTTGTATCGTTACATTGGATCAGGATACGAGGCTAGTCGACGACTATTTTGAAATCTTGCGTAAGGTAGCTTTTACAGATGAATGTGTTGCTGCAGTTCCGATGATTTTTTCTGGGGGACGGCAAGTTTCTCCCGTCTATTCAAATCATTATATCAATCGTACAGCACAAGCAGTAGAAGTAGACGGTACGACAGCTGAAAGAATCATGGCAATCAATTCAGGTGTGGCATGGTCTGTCAAATTTCTAAAAAAGATTGGCGGGTTTAATCCTGCTTTTTCTTTAGATTTTTTGGACCATTGGCTGTTTTGGAAAGTGAATCAGTTGGAAAAAATGGTGGAGATACTACCAGTACGACTGGAACATGATCTTTCGGTATTAGACTATGAAAAAGTTTCAAGCAATAGATACCGTTCTATTTTACAAGCAGAAAATCGATTTTATCATGAATATGATCAAAGACATTTATCCAGTCACCGACAACAATTATTGTTAAGAACAGTTAAACAGTTTTTGACCGTCAAAAACCGGCATATCTGGCGGATGACTTTGCGCTCATATGTTAAGAATTGGAAGGTGTGAATTCGTGCGTTCGGTTTGTATAGCTACCTTTAATGGGGGCAGATATTTAAGAGAGCAGTTGGATAGTATTTTATCTCAGCTTTCAGCAGAAGATGAAGTGATTATTTCTGATGATGGATCAGTAGATGATACATGGGATATATTGACTGAATACGCAGAAAAAGATAGACGGATAAAGCTTTTTTCAGGACCTCGTCAAGGGTTAATCGCTAATTTTGGCTATGCGATTCAGCAGACGAAAGGAGAGCTAATCTTTTTGGCAGATCAAGATGATGTTTGGTTAGAGACAAAAGTGAAAAAAATCACTGACTATTTTGAACAGCATCCGGATCAGTTAGTAGTCGTTTCAGATTTGATCATTGTGAACAGTAAGCTGCAAGAGATCCATGCTTCCTATTTTTCATTCCGAAATTCCAAAGAAGGATGGGTCAATAATGTGATACGAAGTCATTATATTGGTGCAGGTATGGCTTTTCGCTCTTCGTTGAAATCCGATATTTTGCCGATTCCCTCAGAAGTGCCTATGCATGACATGTGGATCGGTTTGTTGGGAGGAAGGAAGACTGGGTTTCTGAGAGAACCTTTGACACTGTATCGAAGACATGATTTAAATGCGAGTGAGATTGAAACGCATTCTAAATTACGCCAAAAAATTTCCTGGCGTGTTCATCTGATTACGGCGTTGATCAAACGAAAATGGTTTAAACGTTGATAAAAGATGTTTAAATCCTTAATATTTCCATGACAAATATAACGATTGATGAGATAATAGCAAAGTGAAATTTGAAATCAAAAAGGAGAGCATATATCCATGAAGGGAATCATTCTTGCTGGGGGCAGCGGAACACGTCTGTACCCTTTAACAAAGGCAACATCGAAACAATTGATGCCGATTTATGACAAACCAATGATTTATTATCCAATGTCTACTCTGATGTTGGCGGGAATCAAAGAAATTCTGATTATTTCAACGCCACAAGATACACCACGTTTCAAGGAATTGTTTGGAAACGGAAATGATTTAGGACTGCAGATCGAATATGCAGTACAAGAAAGTCCAGATGGATTGGCACAAGCATTTATCATTGGAGAAGAATTTATTGGAGATGATAGTGTCTGCTTGGTATTAGGAGACAATATTTACTACGGTGGCGGTCTGTCTAAAATGTTGCAACGAGCAGCTTCAAAAGATGCAGGCGCGACAGTATTTGGCTATCATGTCAATGATCCAGAACGCTTTGGTGTAGTAGAATTTGATGAGAATATGCAAGCTTTGTCGATTGAAGAAAAGCCTGCTCAGCCAAAATCAAATTACGCAGTAACTGGCCTTTATTTTTATGACAATGAGGTGATTTCTATTGCTAAAGGAATCAAACCGTCAGAACGTGGAGAATTAGAAATCACAGATGTCAATAAAGCATATTTGGATAAAGGAAAATTATCTGTAGAACTTATGGGACGCGGATTTGCTTGGCTTGATACAGGAACACATGAATCATTGCTTGAAGCATCTACCTTTATCGAAACGATTGAAAAACGTCAGAATTTAAAAGTGGCTTGTTTGGAAGAAATTGCTTACCGTATGGGCTACATTGATAAAGAACAACTGCTAGCCCTTGCACAGCCTTTGAAAAAAAATCAATACGGTCAATATTTATTGAATTTGGCCGCTGAATAAGGAGTTCCTACAGATGAAAGTAACAGATACAAAATTAACAGATGTAAAAATCGTGGAAATGGATGTCTTTGGCGACCATCGCGGTTTTTTTACAGAAAGCTATTCAAAAGCAAAATTTGCAGAACATGGATTAGATTATGACTTTGTTCAAGACAATCATTCGTTATCTGCTGAAGCTGGTGTTCTTCGGGGGCTCCATTTCCAAAAAGGAGAAGCTGCACAGACAAAATTGATTCGTGTGGTTACTGGAGCAGTTTTAGACGTAGTAGTGGACATCCGCAAAGGCAGCCCGACTTATGGTCAATGGGACGGATTTATCTTATCTGAACATAATCATCGTCAGTTGCTTGTACCTAAAGGATATGCACATGGATTCGTTACTTTGACACCAAACGTGAACTTCCTTTACAAGTGTGATAATTACTATAATGCAGAAGCAGATGGAGGCATCGCATTTGATGATCCAGATTTAGCGATTGATTGGCCAATTGATCCATCAAGAGCGATTATGTCGGAAAAAGATCACCGTCATCCGACATTAAAAGAATTTGAAGCAGAAAATCCATTTGTTTACGGAGAAATCTAAGAATTAAGGAGAAATTTTCTTATGAAAAACATCATTGTTACCGGAGGTGCCGGATTCATCGGCTCTAATTTCGTTCATTACGTGGTAAACAATCATCCAGAAGTGCATGTCACTGTTTTGGATAAACTGACTTATGCAGGAAACAAAGAGAACTTGGCTGGACTTCCTAGCGATCGCGTAGAATTAGTCGTAGGAGATGTTGCAGATGCAGAATTAGTGGACCGTCTAGTAAAAGAAGCGGATGCAGTTGTTCATTACGCGGCAGAATCCCATAACGATAATTCATTAAAAGATCCTTTCCCATTTGTACAAACGAATATCATTGGTACGTATACACTTTTAGAAGCTTGCCGCAAGTATGATGTACGCTACCATCACGTATCTACTGACGAGGTTTACGGAGATCTTCCATTACGTGAAGACCTACCGGGACATGGAGAAGGCGAAGGAGAAAAATTCACTGCCGAAACACCATATAATCCTTCAAGCCCATATTCTTCTACAAAAGCTGGTTCAGATCTGTTAGTAAAAGCGTGGGTACGTTCTTTTGGCTTACGTGCAACTATTTCAAATTGTTCAAACAACTATGGTCCTTACCAGCATATTGAAAAATTTATACCTCGCCAAGTAACGAACATTTTAAGCGGTATTCGTCCAAAACTATACGGTGAAGGGAAAAATGTTCGTGACTGGATCCATACAAATGATCATTCTTCAGCAGTGTGGTTGATCTTGACAAAAGGCAGAATTGGCGAAACCTATCTGATCGGTGCGGACGGCGAAGAAGATAATAAGACCGTGATGGAATTGATCTTAGAAATGATGGGTCAACCAAAAGACGCATACGACCATGTAAACGACCGTGCAGGGCACGATTTGCGTTATGCAATCGATTCGACAAAATTGCGAGAAGAGCTAGGTTGGCAGCCTGAGTTTACGAACTTCCGTGATGGGTTGGCTGACACGATCAAATGGTACGAAGAACATGAAGACTGGTGGAAAAAAGAAAAAGAGGCCGTTGAAGCAGCATATGCCAAAAATGGACAATAATACAGAGGAAATTTCACTGTATTAATGGAAAAACACATGTGAGGCAGGCGCTCGCCTGTCTCTTTTTTAAAATAAAAATCAAGGAGCGGATAACCATATGTTTTTATTAACTGGAGGAAATGGACAATTAGGTACAGAATTGCGTCATTTATTAGATGAAAAAAATCTGCCATATGTTTCAACAGATGCAAAAGACTTGGATATCACAGATGCCGAGAAAACAATGGCTTATATTACAGAATTAAAACCGGATGTTATTTTCCATTGCGCAGCTTACACAGCAGTAGATAAAGCAGAAGATGAAGCAAAAGAATTAGATGAGAAAATCAATGTCGATGGCACAAGAAATGTAGCACTTGCAGCAAAAGCTGTGAATGCTCAATTCGTCTATATCAGTACAGACTATGTCTTCGATGGAAAAAACAAAAATGTAGAGTACGAAGTAGATGACCAAACGAATCCACTAAATGAATATGGTCGTACGAAATTATTAGGTGAAAAAGCAGTAGAAGAGATTTTAGAAGACTATTATATCATACGAACTTCTTGGGTTTTCGGGATTTATGGACACAATTTCGTCTTCACGATGCAACGCCTAGCGGAAACCCGCGACAAACTGACTGTAGTAAATGACCAGTTCGGGCGGCCAACTTGGACACGTACTTTGGCAGAATTTATGGTATATGTCATCGAAGAAAAAGCACCATTCGGTATTTATCATTTGTCGAATGAAAATAGCTGTTCTTGGTATGAATTTGCCAAAGAAATATTGAAAGATACAGATGTGGAAGTAGCGCCTGTTACATCGGAAGAATTTCCACAAAAAGCAACGCGTCCGCAGTATTCAGTCATGAGCCTGAAAAAGACAGAAGCGTTAGGATTTGTCATACCAACTTGGCAAGAAGCACTTGCGCAAATGCTGGAAGCTGCCAAAAAAATGAATAAGTAATTTCCTTTTTATCAAATAGAATTTGGAGCATGATATGGAAAAACAAACAAGAAGTGCACGACGAAAAGAAAAACCAAAAGCGAATCAGGCAGATTCGAATTTGGTGCTTGACCTGTTTCTAAAACTCCGATACCTTATTGGCGTTTTAGTCATCGTGGTCATTGTTACTTTTAATTTAAACGGAAGTTCACTTGGTGTTTGGGATAAATATGTGTCGCAAAGAGACGATGGGAAAAAAACTGATGTGATTTTTGGACAGAATCGGGAAGTACGGTCAGATGAATGGCTGGTGCAGACACCTTTTTACCTCTCACAAGCTGAAGAGGACTTTCCGTTGGTGAACGAAGATTATTCACTGAACGGACAAAACATGATCATTGCGTATAATTCTCCTGTAAAGGATATTACGGTTATCGGAAAACCATTCAACTGGGGATTCTTTTTCCTCGGAAGAGATCGAGGCCTTTCCTTTTATTGGGCGATGAAATTAGTCGTCATGGTCTTGCTTGGATTCGAAGTACTGATGATATTAACGAAGAGAAAAAAAGCTCTATCGCTGATCGGTGCATTTGCGCTGACATTTTCTCCCGCAGTCCAGTGGTGGTTCATGCAGCATGTGGGCGATTTGATTTTCTTTACTTTGGGATTGATGACTGCTTTTTATCATTATTTCTACAATCATGATAAAAAATGGCTACGAACGTTGATGATGCTTTTGGTAGTTATTTTCGGTATTGGGTTTATTTTAGTGATTTACCCAGCCCATCAAGTGATGCTAGCGTACTTGCTGATTTTTTATTTTGTTGGCCTGCTTATTTACTACAGCAAGAAAATTTCTTGGGATCTGTTGGATGTAGTGTTGATTGGAGGGGCAGTTTTATTTATTGGCGGAGTCATGGTTCATTTCTGGTTGACGTCAAAAGACGCATTGTTAGCTTCTTTGGATACCTTATATCCAGGAAAACGAGTCAGCACCGGTGGAAAGTGGACGATTGGCGAATTTTTTTCTTTCCTGACAAACTGGAAAATCCCTTTTGAAGACATCAACTATTCGAATAACTCTGAAGTGGCTTTGTTCTATCACTTCTTTCCGACTGTATTCCTAGCCAGTCCATTTGTGTTATTTGGCAAAAAAGATAGTGAACAAAAGTTATTGGGACGTATTTTGATGATTTTTTGTCTGTTTTCTATCTTTTGGATTACCGTTGGATTGCCAAAATGGCTAGCAGAAATTACTCTGCTGTCTTATGTTCCTCCTTTAAGAGCCATCCTTACTTTTAGTTTTGCGGCTTGCCTATTATCAATTTGGTTCATCGCTTATATTTGGAGAGAAGATGTTATTCCTATTTGGTATAAATTCATTTTACTGGCAGTAAACGCATGGTCTTATTTCTATGCAATTACTCATTCGAAGATGGATAATTATTTTTCAGATTTCGAAACCATCGCAGTTGCTGTGTTGGGAACAGTGATTCTAGCTTTTGCATTATTTGGCTGGAGACGCTCGTTTTATCTTGCTTTTACCGCCGTGATCATCGCATCTGGTTTCTTTGTCAATCCAGTCGTAGAAGGTACTGGAGCGATTTTTGAAAAAACACTGGCAAAAGAAATCCGAAAAATCGATCAACAAGATCCTGGCAAAGTCTGGTTGACTGAAGATGAACTGTATAATTTCACCCCAACTTTGGGTGTGAAATCTTTCAATACAGTCCGCTTTTATCCAGATATGGCTGCATGGAAGAAAATCGATCCAAAAGAAGAACATGAGAAGTATTATAATCGGTATGCTCACACAAGAGCTTTTATCGCTAAGGAAGATACAAAGTTCATTTTAGATCGTCCAGATATGTTCTCGGTCACGTTGAATTTTGAAGACGCAGAAAAATTAGGGATCAACTATGTAATCAGTAAGCGACCGTTAACTGATTACAATCAGTTATATGAAGCTCAATTCACACAACTATATGGACCGGACAAAGACGGTTATATGATTTTTAAAGTAGAATATCCGGATTATCCAGATGTACCACAAACACAAACTCAGGAAAATCAGCTAGTCTTACAGTAATGGGCTAGCTGAGAATAACCCTGAAGTATTATTAGAAAGGAGAGTGGAGATAATTCAAGCAATCGTACAAAAATTTGTCAACAAAATGAGTGCTGGTTTCTTGCTTTTGTTGCTGACGCTGGTCTTTTCTGTTTGGACAGCAGGATTAAGCTTCCCAACCACTTTGTTTATATATAACAACAGTTCGCTACTTATCACTTTTAGTGTGGCTATTTTGCTCATTTTAAATGTTTATAAAGCAAAAGGCGTCGATTTTCTTTATCTAGGTGTTGCGCTTGCACTTTTCATTTTCTTTTCTTACTTTCGGGAATTAAGAAATGAGTCTTTATTTGGAGATTTACTGTTTCCTTTGATTATTTTATTTTGTTTAGTAATTAAATGGATTGAGTGGACAAAATGGGATCGCGGTATTTATCTGCTTGTCTTTACGGTCTTCCTCGGAATCACATTATATCGTGTATTTACAGAGATCCAAGTACCAGAAGGACAAAGCATCTGGACTCCAGGCAATTCGCTTTCTGATATTTGGATCAATACGAATACAATCGGAAGTTCTTTGATGACTCTTGCTTTATTGATCAGCGGATTTGCCAGTTCTTTTGAACGGTGGTATGTTCGTATCATCGGTGCGATAGCAGTCGTTGCAGCCTTTTTAGGCATTTGGGTCTGTCAATCAAGAGGCGCATTAGTTGCATTGATTGTTTTTGCGATATTGGATCTTTTCCCTAAATCATTGATGCGTGTCATTCGTGCGCCGTTTATTGCCTATACGGCTACGATTCTTTTGGCTTTACCGATTTCTTATCTAGCCGCTGTTTCCGAAAAAGTCAATTTGTTTACCGGTAGAGAAGATATTTGGCATAAATTCTATCAGACGCTAGGAGAAAAATCTGAGCAAGTTTTACTAGGGATGAAAACATTCATCTTCCAACGAGGAAACCAATTTTTAGGAAACCACAATAGTTATAATTCTATTTTGAATATCTATGGGTTAATAGGGTTTGGAGTTGCTGCTTTACTGCTTATCCTTTTTATTGGTCGCTTAACGTTGAAAGCAGATTTATCCAACGGGCAGATGACTTTTATCTGGGCCTTTTTTGCGGTGATGATGCAGTCATTTATGGAGGATACATTGACTTCATACCCGTGGGTTCCGATTATTTATATCCTGTTGGCTATGGCCGTTCATCGCTATGACGAAACGAAAGTTATGGAAGAATACTATGACATAGAAGAGCCATATGACGACATGAATGCTGGAGATCCAAGTTATGAGGAACAACCAGATAGCGCTCATTCTTCCAGGATCCAACGCTATCATTGATAGGCGCAAAATACGAGAGAGGCTGTGACAACCGTCGCAGCCTTTTTTGGTTTATTGCAATTGTCTAGCATCTTCTGTAAAATAGAAACGTTAGAGAAAATCTTGTATCATAGAAAATTAAGAAATAAATAAGAACGCAGCTCGGTACCAAAAATATGGTAAAATGGCACTTGACTGTAATTCACTGAAATCGCTTGGAGGAACACAAATGTTTAAAGATTTGTATTTATTTATGAAGGACATTTATCAGAACAGAAAATTACTGCTACAGTTTTCGATCAATGACTTCAAATCAAGATATGCAGGATCGTTTTTAGGAATCTTATGGGCGTTTATCAATCCGTTATTTACTGTATTGATTTATTGGCTGGTATTTGGCGTTGGATTGAAAGCACAAATGATCGATGCAAAATACCCATTTATCGTATATTTAGTTACAGGGATGATTCCTTGGTTCTTCTTCTCTGATGCCTTTGCATCAACTACGGTTGTTTTTCGGGAATATACTTATTTAGTAAAGAAAGTCGTATTCAATATTCGTATCTTGCCCACGACGAAAATCCTATCTAATCTGTACACCCATTTATTCTTCATTCTGATTGGCATAGCTGTTGCGCTTATAAATGGTATATATCCTTCAGCCATGTCTTTACAGCTGATTTACTATCTATTTTGCATGTGTGCTTTCTTGACAGGATTGACTTGGCTGACAGCATCCATCCAACCATTTTTACCAGACATCATGCAATTGATTACGATCGTCCTGCAGTTGATTATGTGGACATTGCCGATATTATGGAGCCCGAACCAGTTTGACTCAGGTCTTGTAAGCATATTGAAATTAAATCCGCTGTACTATGTTGTTCAAGGCTATCGTGAGTCGTTTTTAAGTGAAGCTTGGTTCTGGGAGCATGGAACATACACTTTGTATTTCTGGGTGTTCACGTTAGTAATGTTCGTAATCGGCTCTGCAGTGTTCCGTAGATTGAAACCACATTTTTCAGATGTGCTGTAAGGAGAATAGCTATGACAGAATATGCAATTAGACTAAAAGATATCACAAAATCTTATAATATGTACGCAAAACCGTCGGATCGATTTCGTGAAGCTCTTAATCCTTTTAAGAAATCCTATCATGATGTGTTTTATGCGTTGAAAAATGTGAATGTAGAAATAAAAAAAGGTGAGATGATCGGTTTCGTTGGAGAAAACGGATCCGGAAAATCTACGATGTTGAAAATCATTACAGGGGTACTGACACCAACATCCGGTACGATGGAAATCGAAGGGAAAATCTCTGCTTTGCTAGAACTAGGTTCAGGATTCAATCCTGAGTATTCTGGCTATGAAAATATCTATTTAAATGGAATGGTACTAGGCTTTTCAAGAGAAGAAGTCGATGAAATGGTCGATGATATCATTGAATTTGCTGACATCGGAGACCATATTTATCAACCTGTAAAAACTTATTCAAGCGGGATGTTCGTTCGTCTAGCTTTTGCTGTAGCAATCAATGTGAATCCCGATATTTTGATTGTGGATGAAGCATTGGCAGTAGGCGATCTTGAATTTCAACTAAAATGTATGGAAAAATTTACAGAAATCAAGAACTCGGGAAAGACGATTTTATTCGTTTCTCATGATATCAGTTCGATTCGTCGTTTTTGTGATCGTTCCTATTGGTTGAAAAACGGAGAAGTCGTCGAATATGGCGATACGATGGAAGTAACGACGAATTATGAAAACTTTTTAAAGAAAAAATCAGTTAAAACAGTGGATCGGAATAAAAACCAAGTAGAACGGTTCGCCGCTCCAGATATCGTCGACGTGACGAAAGCGGAATTGTTGGATAAAGACAAAAATCCGGTGGATATGCTGGAACAAGGAGAAAAACTATACGTTAAAGTAACTTATGAAGTAAAAGATGATACAATCAAAAATCCGGTTTTAGGAATTGCGCTACGAACAGTCGACAATTTTTATGTATGCGGACTTAATACTCTACTAGATGGTATCAAGATTCCTTGGAAAAAAGGAGAGAATATCTTTTATCTGGAGTATGAAAAGTTAGGTTTGTTAGCTGGTGAATATTATTTTGACGTTGCGGTCTTTGAAGAAAATGCAACGGTTCCTTTGGTATATAAGACAAAGTACATGAACTTGTTTGTCAGCGGTTCTTATATCGGAGAAGGCATCGTGGTCTTAGACCATAAATGGGAAGAAGGGACTCATAGCAATGAAATATGATTTTGAAATGGACCTAGATGAACAAAGCAGTGTGGGAAAAATTGCCGCACAGATCAAACCAGGAAGTAAAGTTTTAGAGTTTGGTCCCGGAAACGGCCGATTAACGAAACATTTAATCGGAGCAAAACAATGTGAAGTGAGCATTGTTGAGTTAGATAAGGAATTGTTCGATTTTGTCAGCGAATTTGCTCAAGATGGATTTTATGGTGATATCGAAAGTTTTGAGTGGGCAAACTATTATGCTGGACAGACATTTGATTACGTCTTGTTTGCGGATGTTTTAGAACATTTGGTAGATCCTGGAAAAACATTGAAGAAAGTCAGAGAATTTTTGAATGAAGAAGGAGAGATCCTGATTACATTCCCTAACTTGGCGCATAATTCTGTCATGATCGATTTGTTCAATAACCAATTGCCGTGGGCTTCTTATGGTCTCCTAGATGAAACCCATAATTCTTTTTATACTCATGATGGCTTCCAAAAAGTTTTTGAAAAAGCGGGATTATTCATTAATATTGAAGATTATTTGTACTTAGCTGTAGGTGATACAGAATTAAAATCAACTTATGAAGAATTGCCGGAAGCTGTACGCTATGATTTCAAAATGCGACCATTTGGTGAAGTCTACCAATACTTTTTCTCATTGATGAAACATCCAGTAGCACAAAGTTCCATTGCAGAGCCACAAAATTCTAATTATGTAAAAGTGTTAGAAGTAACCCAGCAAACGAAACAAGATGAAACAATCCAACAAATACCATTCAATAATTTCACAGGGGAAAATGAGACACTAAGTTTCCCCGTATCAGAAACAACAGAAAGAATGGTGTTTCGCTTCGCGCAACAACCTAGCTTTATCGAATTCAGCGCAGAAGCTGCCGGAGAAAAACTAACATTTATCGATTCGAATGCTGTAGTCAAAACAGTAAATGATTGTTATTTGTTTGATGGGAAAGAATTACCAGAGTTCGTTCTAACGGATATTTCTGGGAAAGAAGTGACTATCCATTGTCACTATCGCTTTATCGGGGAATTGACACCAACAATGAAAGAATTGTTGGAAACGATTCGTCCCATGGCTGAAGTCACAAAGCAGCTTTCTGAGAAAAATGACGAATTAGAAAGAGAAAATCATCATCTTCTTGAGGAAAATACAAGACTAGACCATACGTTAAAAACAACCACAAATCGCTATTGCACATTGTTGAAAAGTGATGAATGGACAATAAAACATAGACTAGGACGACGTAAGAAAGAAACTTCGAAAAAAATCCAAGAAAAAGAACTTTCTATATGTATTGACGAGAAAATCTGGGATGCAGAAACAAAAATATTAAAAATCATCGGATGGGGAATCGCTAATTCGGATCGCCAGCCCTTGTCCTATAAGTTATCAGCTGACCAATCGCCATTTTTCGAAGCAATTCCTGTTTCACGAGAAGAAGTCAATCAAGCAGAACAGCTCGCAAAAGGAACAGAAGCGGGATTTGAGTTACGAATCCTTTGCGAGCAAGAACGTTCATTCTTAGTGGAAGCAGTAGCTCAAAATGGCCAATCATGGATCATTGAAATGTAAATAATGATTAACTTATAAAGATAAGGAGTAAACGAATCGTGCAAAAAAAAGAAATTGCCGTATTTATCGATCAAATCACTCGTGAACGGGCCACTGGCGATTTGCTTATTGTGGGCTGGGCAATTGATGAAGTGACCAAAGAAATCCCTACGATAAAGGTAGAAAAAGAAAATGTGATTGCTGAAGCAACACATGTCGTAAGATTGGATATCAATCATTTATATAATCTTGATGTTAAGACCCAAAGCGGTTTTAAGGTACGTTTATCAGGGAAAATGAGAGGAAAAGCCATCTTAGACTTCCAAACAGCGAGACATCAAAATGGCATAGCTGTGAAATTAAACGGTAAATACCCTTATGATGACGGCATTGAATCTTCATGGGAAAGAAAAAAAAGATTACTGAAAAAAGGGATAAATTATGCAAGGACTCATGGCGTAAAAAAAGCGATCCGTCGGGTCAAATTGGAATTGAAGCCAGGATCGATCGACTATGCAGAGTGGATCAGTCGTCATGAGAAACCAGATTTGAAAGAGCAAAGGAAAGAAGCACAAGGATTTGCGTACCGTCCATTGATTTCCATACTTATGCCTGTCTATAACGTTGAAATCAAATGGCTCGAAAAATGCATTGATTCGGTACTGGATCAAACGTATGATCATTGGGAACTATGTATCAGTGATGATGCTTCTACTGATCCAGCTATCCGAAAGTGTCTGGAATCCTATCAAGCAAAAGATGATAGAATCAAAGTCGTTTTCCGAAAAGAAAATGGACACATCAGTCTGGCAACTAATTCTGCATTGGAAATAGCAGAAGGAGAATTTATAGCACTCTTAGATAATGATGATGAATTACCGCCATTTGCATTATATGAAGTGGCAAAAGTGCTAAACGTACATCCAGAACTGGATGTGATCTACAGTGACGAAGATAAAATCGATGCAGATGGCAATCGCTTTGATCCGCATTTCAAAGCAGACTGGTCGCCTGATACATTGATGGGAAATAATTATATATCTCACTTAGGCGTATATCGAACAAGCATTGTTAAAGAACTTGGCGGTTTCCGTAAAGGCTATGAAGGTTCTCAAGATTATGATTTGGTCCTTCGTGTGACAGAACAAATCCCTGCAGATCATATTTACCACATTGACCGAGTCTTGTATCATTGGCGGACGATCCCAGGATCAACTGCAAGTAATGGCGAAGCCAAAAGTTATATCTATGATTCCGGAGTGAAAGCATTGACAGATGCCCTGTCTAGAAGAAACATCAAAGGAAGCGTACGTCCTGGCAGAATTTCTGGATTTTATGAGATTGCTTATGACGTCTTGCAAGAGGATTTGGTCAGTGTGATCATTCCAACGAAGAATGGCTATGAAGATCTAAAAACTTGTGTGGATTCGATCATCGAAAAAACGTCTTATTCAAATTATGAAATCATTATTGCGGATAATGGAAGTACAGATCCAAAAATGCAAGAATTATTTGCAGAATACAAGCATCAGCTGAAAGACCGCTTTATCGTAGAATTGATTGACATTCCATTCAATTATTCTCGAATTAACAATTTAGCAGCAGAAAAAGCAAACGGCAAATACTTTTTATTCTTGAATAACGATACAGAAGTGATTGAGCCAGATTGGATGACGGTGATGGTTTCTTATGCACAGTTTGATCGAATCGGCTGTGTAGGAGCAAAACTGTTTTATCCAGATGATACAACGCAGCATGCAGGAGTATTATTAGGAATCGGTGGTGTGGCAGGGCATGCATTGAATAACTATGATCGAACACATTGTGGTTATTTCGGCCGATTGGTCATTGACGTCAATTACTTAGCAGTCACTGCAGCTTGTATGATGGTCAAGGCAGCTGACTTCAATGCTGTTAACGGGTTTGATGAAACATTAGAAGTAGCATTCAACGATGTTGACTTGTGCTTGAAAGTTTATGAACTGGGTCGTTACAATGTCTATGCACATCAAGCAGAATTGTACCATTTCGAATCTAAATCAAGAGGTTATGAAGATACTCCAGAAAAACAAAGACGTTTTGTTGGTGAAATCAAAAAAATGCAAGATAAATGGCCAGCATATATTGCGCATGATCCATTTTACAATGATAATTTAACAAAAGAAGGAATCGGCGACTTTTCGTTGAGACCAGATTAAACTATAATAAAAAGCTGTTATGTTGTGATTCGCTCGCACATAACGGCTTTTTATAGTTTTTTGTCAAAAAAAGGCAGAAGGTGCCGACTCAAAAAAATAAGTCGAGGTTGGGACAGAAGTGTTTAACTCCGAGAAATAAGAAGAAATTCACGAAAATTGCTTTTCAAATTTTTGTGAATTTCGGCTTATTTAAGAAGAAGTTGCTTCTGCTCCCACCGTTTATTCGTTTTTAAAGAATGAGACAAAAGTGTTTCTTACTTTTGTCCCACGCTCTTATTCATGCTCAGAGCGCCAATAGATACAAAATCATAGCCAAAGTTTCACGAACCCTAGCTGTCAAAGAATCGATATTTTATTTTAATATAGGCTATTTTAAAATAAATGGTTTAAGGTATTCCTCTACAAAAGCCACTCTATCAATTATCATGGGTTTAAAATAAGAAGTGATGGAGATAACCAGATTGTTCTTAGCGTCAATATAAAGAACATTTCCACTATTACCAATTGCTGAATATATTTCGTTCTCAGAATCTAATACCCACCATAAATAGCCATATCTCATATTTTGTAAGTCTTCTAAAGCACTGGTTCTAGGTTTGAACATCTCGTTTATCCACATGGGTGGTACGATTTGTTTTCCTTTATACATCCCTTTATTTAGGCATAATACACCAATTTTTGCCAGATCACTTGCCGATAAACACAAACCATATCCTGCCGTCCCGATATTTAGTGGATCACAAAACCAGACATTGGTTTTAGGAGACTTATCCATTGTAAACTGCTTATGTTCTTCAGCTGTTTCAGCATAATAATTGACATGGTTTGGTATCCCTATAGGATCAAATAGATACTTATTGGCAAAATCAACAGTTGTTAGCTTACTTGTCTGATACAACAAGCCAGTTAATATGTGTAAACAGACAGTTTGATAGTTGAATTCGCCGGTTATACCTTTTCTTCCTCCCAATAAATCTAGTGATGTTTTTGTCCAATCTTCACTTGAACAGACTTTTGTCCATGGATCGCCTTTACATTTGTAGGGTGCTTTCATTGTTAGCAAGTGCTTGATTGTAATAGCGTAAATAGTTTTCTCCCCGCGTTTCACTTTATACTCTGGAAAATAATCTAATACTTTATCATCGATACTTTTGATTAATCCTTGCTCTAAAGCAATGCCAATCAGCAAAGATACAATACTTTTCGTTGCTGACATGATATGACAAGTATCGTCTTTTTTATAACCATTCCATTCATCTGTATAAACTTCTACCCCATCCTTATATGCGACAATTTGACATATATTTGGTTGTCGAAAACCAATAAAATCATGCAACTCTTGTTTATTCATAAGATATTACCTCACTTTCTTCTATAAGCATAATGTCATTAAAAATCGATTTCAATTTTTTCGATTCTTCACGTAATACAGGTATTCTTATGGACTAGACAGCGCTTTGGGAAGATGGATTCTCTGAAAAATATAAAGGTTCACTTTATGAGTGGATAAAAAAAGCAGCAAATACTTCGACTTCTTTAATTTACCAACATTAGTGAAAATCGATTCATCTGGAGATTTGTAATTTAGAGTCCTTGTCTTGATTAGAGGTGTATAAAGCTTTTTATTAGACATTTTTAAATTCCATTACAATTTGCTTATAAACTAGGTTTTTAAAGGTGACTATGGTAAGATAATAGAGGTATTATTTTGTGATTAGGAGTGTATATATGAATAAAAATGGAGAATGGAGTGCTGCACGACGGATATTCATTATATTAATGGATGTTATTGTATACAATGCAGCAATATATAGTAGTTTCTTACTGAAGTTTCGTGGAGAGATCCCATTACGAAATTTAGAAACTTTCCAACACTCAGCAATTATTATTTCAGTGATTTTTATTGCGTTGAACATTTTGTTGGGTGCATATGTTTTTTATAATCGAATGATCAGTGACATCGTGTTTGTCACAGTCATCGGTCAGGTATTGATGACACTAGGGATCATGGTAGTGACTTTTGCGGGCCGCTGGTTTGCTTTTCCACGTCTTGTTATCTTACTTTCATTTGTTCTCGGTACGCTTTTCTTAAGTATCTATCGTATTCTCGTATATAAACTTTATTTACGCGTAAGTCGAGATAAAAAGGTCGTCATTATTGGGTTAGAAAAGGATGTCGCACCAGCAATCCAAAATTTTGGTTCAAAGAAAAACAACAAACATAAAGTCGAAGCAGTCATTCTTGATAACTATTATGCAAACATCAAAAATATGATTAAAGACATCGATATTGTCTATCTTGCTTCTCATATCGAAGAAACTGAAAAAATCAAAATCTATCAATTAGTTACTAAAAATGAAAAAAAATTGTTTTTGAATACAACATTTGAAAACTTGACATTGATCAATCCAAATATTATGAATTTCGAAGATGAAAGTATTATTGAAGCATCTGGATTTAGAATCCAACCTGAATATGAACTATTCAAACGTTTGTTTGATATCATCGTTTCACTTGTTTTATTAGTTATTGCTTCACCATTTATGTTATTCACAGCAATTTTAGTCAAAGTGACATCACCGGGACCAATCATCTATAAACAAGTGCGGATCACAAAAAATCAAAAGGAATTTTCAATCTATAAATTCCGCTCGATGACCGCCACAGCCGAAGCAAAATCTGGACCAGTTTTAGCTAAGAGCAATGATGCACGAGTAACGCCTGTAGGTAAATTTATTCGAGCTGTCCGCTTTGATGAATTACCACAAATCTTCAATGTGCTGAAAGGCGATATGTCGATCGTAGGACCACGTCCTGAACGTCCTTTCTTCGTCGATCAGTTCAATGCAGAAAACCCTTATTACTACTTACGGCATAATGTTCGTGCTGGTATCACTGGGTATGCACAAGTCTATGGAAAATATGTCTCTGATTACAACAGTAAATTACGTTTTGATTTACTTTATATCAAAAAATATTCATTGATGCTTGATTTAAAGATCTTGCTGCAAACCATCAAGATCCTATTTGATAAAATGTCCTCTCAAGGACTTGAAGAAGACGAAAATGTGATCTCATTGGCAGAAATTGCTTTTCCGAATGAAAAAATCTTTCGCTAGTTGGGAGGCGTAAAAATGAACAATCCGAAATTCAGCATAATCGTACCAGTATACAATGCAGAAGCAACTATTGGTCGAACGATTGATATTCTAAAAGAATTGGATTATGAAGAGTACGAAGTCGTTTTAGTAAATGATGGATCAACAGATCAAACACAGGAAATCATTCAAGAACTGATTGAAAATGATGAACGTTTTGAATTGATTACTACGACCAATCAAGGGCCCGGATTAGCAAGAAACGAAGGAATAAGACAGTCAAAAGGAGAATATCTCTTATTCTTCGATGCAGATGACACGCCAGTAAAAACGATCTTGTCAGATTATGATCATTTGCTAGAAAAGAGTCCAAAAGCGGATCTTGTTGTTAGTTCGTTTGTTTTTCGTACAATGGACGAGGGAAGAATCGTTTCCGAAAAAGAAAACTTAGTTACAGAATGTCACTATCTAACTCACGAAGAGTTTATAAAAGACATGTATCAGTTAATGAATGAACAGTTGATGTATGTTGTATGGAACAAATGCTATCGTAGCGATATTCTGAAAAATAACCAAATTCTATTTAAAACTTATAATAGTTGTGAGGATCGAATATTTAACTTACATTATTATGAATACTGTCATCAAGTGATCATGAACCCAAAAGTAGAATATATTTATGAATTTGAAGGTGGGAAGGGGATCACTAATCAATACCGACCTAACAAGTTCGAAACATTTAAAGAATTCTATTCATTAGCAAATACTGTAACAGACGATATTAATAAAGACGGTATGGCGGCGCTTCTTTTAAAAGGGACAACTTCAGTTATTTTTTCTATTTATAGTACCTCTGCAAGAACTTCAAAAGAGAAGAAAGACGAAGCAAAGCAGATATTGAGTGATCCAGTGATCCGAGAAGCCAAGCAAATTGCTAAGACGGATTCTTCAGCAAAAAAAATAACAAAGTTGCTTTACAATATGCCAGCTCCACTATTTTTATCTGCTGTAAAAGTTGGAAGCTTCGTTGAAGTGAAAATGCCAGGGTTAATGGCTGCTTTGAAGCGAGTATATTAGTTAATGGAGGAAAATATAATGAAAAGAATTTTGCACTTTCAGGGACGAATGGGTTTAGGTGGAGCAGAGTCTTTCATGATGAATTTATATCGTAAAATTGATCGTACAAACTATCAATTTGATTTTTTGATTTATGAAGATTATGCAGATGTTCAAGACTATCATTCAGAGATTGAAAGATTAGGAGGCCGTATTTTTGTTGTACCTAATCCTAAGAAAAATATTTTTAAATATTTAATAGAAGTGAATAAGTTACTAAAAAAAGAATCTTTTTCTATAGTTCACAATCAGGTTTATTTTGGCGGGGGAATTAATTTATGGTTAGCCAAAAAGAATGGAATCAGACAGAGAATTGCTCATAGCCATGCAACTGAAGATGGAAAATCTCAAAATATTGTAATGAATGTATTGCGTAAATTTTTAACCAAATTGTTGTTACAAAATGCAACAGACTACCTTGCCGTTAGTCAAGAAGCTGGTGAAAGTCTGTTTCAAAACCATCCCTTTGAGATAGTTCATAATGGTATTGATTTAGAGCTTTATAGTAAAAATTCAGAAGCTAAGGTTAATAAGAGAAAAGAATTGGATATCTCAATGAGTACTTTTGTTGTGGGAAACATTGGACGATTAGAGAAACAAAAAAATCAATCTTATTTGTTAGAGATTTTTTTAGAAATACTAAAAATGAATTCTGATTCTTACTTGATTTTAGTAGGTGAAGGGTCACTTAGAAATAAACTGAAAGCCAAAGCAGTAGAATTGGATATAGAGAAAAGAGTAAAATTTTTAGGAGAAAGAAACGATATTCCCGAGTTATTATCTGTGATGGATGTTTTTGTAATGCCTTCTCTTTATGAAGGTCTGCCAATGGTTGGATTAGAAGCACAAGCAGCAAAATTAAAATTAGTCTTAGCAGATACTATTTCCAAAGATACAAAGTTAACAAATAATGTGGATTTTGTATCATTAGATGAAACACCACAAGAATGGGCAAAAAAAGTAATAAAAGAGCCGTATGCTAATAAAATAACACAAGAACTAAAGAGTTATGATGTTTCGTACACTACTGAACAAATGGAGAGTATATATAGTAGAGATCATTAAAAATGTTCAAGATATTTTAGGAGTGATTATTTTTGAAAATATGTTATTTGATATTGGCATACAATGATATTGGCAACTTAAAGAGATTGGTCAATCGATTGAACGAAAATGCAGTTTTTATTATTCATATAGATAAAAAAACTGATATAGAACCATTTATTGAAGCATTTAAATCATATGATAATGTTGAATTTTTATGTAATAAAAACCGTGTTAAAATTTATTGGGGTGGTTTTTCCATTGTACAAGCAGAAATCAATTTAGTAAAGAGAGCATTACAAAATGAGAAATATTTAAAATATGTATTATTATCTGGTGCTGATTATCCAATCAAAGATAATGAGTATATTTATAATTATTTTAAAAAGAATAGTTCAGTGGAGTTTATTCGTGGAATAGATCTAGATCAAATTAAACATAAAGAATTTTATTATAAACATATAGATGTATATCAAAAACATGATTATCCTAGAATTAATAGGAATAACACAACTGCATTTAAAATTTTTAGAGCTATAATTAATCGTTGTCTGAGGATGATTAAACTTCCCCCAAAAATTAGACACCATAAATTTGATTTGTATCATGGTTCTCAATGGTGGGCTTTGTCGAAAGAATGCCTAACAGAATTAATACAAATGTATGAACAAAATCAACAAGACTACCTGAATTTTAAAATAGGTATGTTTGCCCCAGATGAAAAATTTTTTCATACACTTTTTTTTAATTCCTCGTTCAAAAATAAAAATGTTATTGGAGGACCAGATTTACCACTTGAATTGAAAAATATTGAAGAAACTACTTTACAAACTTCGAAATTAGCAAATATTCATATTATTGATCCTTCCATGAACAAATGGTTTGATGAAAGGGATATAGATCAAATAAAAGAAAGTGAAAAATTATTTGTAAGAAAAGTTAAATCGGATTACTCTGATAAACTATTAAATAGAATTGATAAAGAAATTTTGAAAGTTGGAAATATAGATGAATAGAATAGTACCTGTTTTAGAGAAGAGTTTATTAAGTCGAGATGCGTTTCGAGTAATAAATTTAATCATTTGTCTGCTTTATTTTATGCCTAGTACTTTTAATGTAACTAATATCCCGATGAAAATAGCTTTTGCTTGGGGTGGAATTATAGTTTTGTATGAGGTTTTTATAAAGAAAAATTTTTTTAAAATGCGTTTTTCTTGGCTACTGATTGGAGCAATGATTAGTTTTATCTTAACTATAATCATTAACAGAGAAAATTTTTTAATTCCATCTATTTATAATTTTGGATATTTGCTGATTACTTTGATAGTAATTTTTCCTGCAGACTTTTCACAAAGTGAAGAGGAAAAAAAGAAAAAAATGGTGTATTTTAATAATGTTTTCATTATCATAATTTTTTTAGCTGCGCTAATATCTATCTATCAATTTATTTTTTTGATTTCTTATCATGTCCCAACAGGAACGCCAGGATTACTTGCAAGACAAGGTTTTATTGAACATCGGTTATTTGGTGTCTATACAAGTCCAAATGTTGGAGCTATGTTTGGATATACTTCTATTATTTTAAGTTTAATTAGTGTATTAATTTCAAAAATAACAAAAACGATTCGTGTTTTTTATATGATGAATTTTATCGTACAAATATTTTATATTACACTTTCTTCGTCTAGAGGTGCCCAGGTAGTAATTTGTTCTTTTTTAGTATTATTTCTTTTGTTGTTTGCCAATTCAAAATTTAGAAAGAGCATTAGAGAAGTACTACCTGTAAAAATCAAATGGATGGTAAGCATATTATTAGTTCTATTGGTATATTTTTCTTTTGGTACTAATTATGCTAAGGATTTTTTAGCAACAATTCCTGTATCGATTGATAGAAAAGTAGAAGTTATAGAGTCAAATGAATCAGATAAAACTCCACTTCCAGAAAAAGAAGTAATATTACAGCATTCTAGTGATAACTCCGAAATTTCAGCTGGTCGTTTTACGATTTGGAAAGCTGCGCTTAAAGTTATAAGACCAACTTTGTTATTTGGTTATGGAGAGACCGATTTCTATGGGAATAGCGATGCAAAATTTTTGAAAAAAGTAGATCTTGATACTACAGATGTGAATGAACTAAAAAGAGCACATGGAAACATGCATAATGGATTTCTTCAAGTACTTGTATCAAGTGGTATAATTGCTTTTATATGTATCTATGCTTTCTATGTGTTAAATATCTTTAGTTTACTCAAAACATTTTTTAGAAGTAAAGTGAATTATGCGTTTCTTGGTATTGTTTTAATTTTTATACTATCTATTTTTATAGATGAAATGGTGGAGGCTCATGTACTTTTCAATAAGCGCGATGTCATTTCAATTGTTTTCTGGTATTATTTGGGAAGCATTTCTTACTTGTATTTAAAAAAGGAGAATTAATATGAAGACAGCTTTCATTGCTTGGACTCCTTTACATTTGATTAATATATTAAATGTTTATCAAAATTTTTACCGAGAATCAAAAGGAGATTTATTTATTTATTCTGAATTTGAAAACGCTAGAAGATATAGTGAGCGTATAAAAGAATTAGGGCTATTTAATGATGTTGTTTTTGTGAATCACCGGAAAATCGGTTCTTCCTTTAAACGTAAAATTAACTTGTTAACTAACCATAATCAATTTTTCTCGGATGATTTATCCGTTTATGATGAAATTTTTATACAGGGGGAAAATTATTTCACAAAAATACTTTTCTCCAATGTTTACAAAAAAAATCCAGATGTAAAACTAAATTATATAGAAGATGGTTTGGGTACTTATTTGAAGAAGAGTATATTTTCAACAAGTAAAAACGTTCAAAGAGTTTTTAAAATATTAAATAAAAATAGCATCTTCAAAAAAAAAATTGACGATTATTTTGTCTATTGTCCGGAATTGTTACTTTATGATGTAAAAAATATAAAAAAAATTCCCAAAATAGATGAAAACAGTAAATTGATGAAAAACATACAATCAATCTTTGGGATAGAAGAAGTTTTTGTCGGAGATAAATGTATCTTTTTTGATCAACCTTTATTATCTGATGGTTATGGCATAGATGAAACAGATATTTTCGCTAAAGTAAATAGTATATTTTCTGGAAAAAAAGAAACTTTAATTAAGCTTCATCCTAGAGCAAGGACAAATCGTTATGGTGAAAAAAACATATTGAATTCCAGTTTACCGTTTGAAGTCTTGCTACTTGAAAATGACTTCTCTTCAACACTTTTGATTAGTCCTATATCTACAATTTCTTTTTCACCATCTATGATGTTTGAAAAGACGATCAACTCTATTATGTTGGCTAAATTAATTTTAAATGAATATACAGCATTATCTGAAGATAAAAAAGAAACATTGACAAATATTGTTCTTTTCTGTGAACAATATAACCGTCTATCAGAAGAAAAAATTTTACTCCCAGAAAACTGGGCAGAATTAAGAAAGTTGGTAGAGTATGGGATTATTTAACACACTTTCCAAGTCAAAATTAGTTAAGTCCAGTTTCTGGTATACTATAGGGAATTTTTTTATTAAGGGAATTTCATTCATAACTATTCCTATTTTTGTAAATATTACTACTCAAGCAGAATATGGTTTGATTAATAATTTCACTTCATTTGTATCAATTTTTTCGATTCTTGTTGGGCTAAGCCTAAATTCGGCAATTAATAATGCAAGTTTTGACTATAAAGATGACATAAATGAATTTATGTCATCGGTACTTTCTCTAGCTACACTTTCGTTAATTGTGTTCTTATTAATAGGGAACATATATTTTTTGTTTTCAAATGCTTTTTTTGATATGAACCAACTTGTATTTAATTTGATGTTATTACAAAGTTTTGCTAGTTTTGTAATTAGTTATATCCAGTCTTATTTTACGATTAACTTTAACCATTTTAAATATTTGATTTTATCTTTTATATCTACTTTTTTGAATATTGCAATCTCTGTAGCTTTGATGCAGACATTATATTTTGATGATAAATATGTTGGCAGAGTAGTCGGCGGAACACTGTCATTTGTGTTGATAGGTTTAGTAATTTATTTAAGAATAATGATAAAGGGTGCTCATTTTTTTGATAAAAAACAGTGGAGATACGCTTTAAAAATCTCTTTGCCGCTAATCCCACATTCCTTAGCAAATATAGTTTTAGCACAATTCGATAGAATTATGATTAATTCTTATTTAGGTCCTGCTGCGGGGGGAATATATTCCTACATTAGTAACATAGGTATTATTCTAAGCGTAATATGGATGTCTACTAATAACGCCTGGGTTCCATGGTTCTATGGTGAGATGAGTAAAAATAATGAAAAAAAAGTGAAGAAAGTTAGTAACTATTATTTAGTAGTCTTTACTTTGATTACGATGATTGTAATGGTAGTTTCGATTGATTTAGCAAAATTTATGGCTCCGAAAGACTATTATTCTGGGTTATCTTTAGTGGTTCCGATAACCTTAGGCTATTTCTTTCAGTTTTTATATAGTTTACCAGTTAATGCTGAATTTTATGAGAAAAAAACATCGTTTATTGCGATTGGTACAGTAGCAAGTGCTATAGTTAATATACTATTAAACATGATTTTCATACCTAGGTTAGGAATAATTGCTGCTGGATACACAACCGTATTTACGTATTTTTTACTTTTTATTTTTCATTATAATATCGCTAAAAAAATTACGAATAAACAATTATTTGACACAAAAAAAATATGTATCATAATAATTTTTGTATCAATTTTTTCTTTGATACTTCATATTTTAATCAATCAAATGTTGATTCGTTACGTTTTGACATCATTATTGATAATTAGTTTAGTTATATATTTTTTAAAGATTAAGAATCGAATTATAGATGACTATAATTCATAGGAGGAGATATAAGTGTTTAAAGGAAAAACAATATTAGTAACTGGCGGAACTGGTTCCATTGGAAGTGAAATTGTTCGTCAGCTTTTAAAATATGAACCAAAAGCTATCAGAATTTATAGTAGAGGTGAAGAAAAACAATTTTATATGCAACAAGAGCTCTCAAATCACACTAATTTGAGATTTTTAATTGGTGATATCAGAGACTCTCAAAGGATTGATTATGCAGGTCGTGATGTGGATATTATTTTTCATGCTGCCGCAATGAAACACGTTCCAGCAAGTGAATATAATCCTATGGAAGCTGTAAAAACAAATGTGATGGGAACTCAAAATGTAATAGATGCAGCGATCAAAAATAATGTAAAACATTTTGTAGGTATCAGTACAGATAAAGTAGTGAGTCCTACTAACACCATGGGTGCGACAAAGTTATTGAGTGAAAAATTAATAATAGCTGCCAATCAGTATAAAGGAAAAACAGAAACAATATTTTCTTGTGTAAGGTTTGGAAATGTCATGGGGTCAAGTGGATCTGTTATTCCTCTTTTTAGTAAACAAATAAAAAACAATAAAGATATTACTTTGACAGATGTTGATATGACACGATTTATGATGTCAATACCGGATGCTGCAAGATTAGTTCTGTCTGCTGCTATGAATTCAAAATTTGGAGAAACATATGTCTTAAAAATGCCGGCAATCAATATTTTAACTTTAGCTCAATCATTAATAAAAATATATAATGATACACATGATGAAAAATATAGAGGTGAAATAAAAGTTGTAGGTATCAGGCCAGGAGAAAAATTATATGAAGAGCTAATGACTACAGACGAAATTGAACGCTCATATGAAAATGATAAAATGTATATCATTCCACCACACTATCATGCTACTGACGAACTGTACAAAGATTATGAAAAAATTAAAATCACTGCATACTCTTCAGATGCAACAGAATTAATGAGTGGACAGGAATTTATTAGAATCGCAAAAGAGAATAATGTCGTGACTTGGTAAGGAGTTTTATGATGAAATCAGAAGTATATGTAATTGCAGAAATTGGTGTAAACCATAATGGAAGTCTAGATTTAGCTTTAGAAAGTATTGATAAAGCTAAAGAATGTGGAGCTAACGCGGTTAAATTTCAAACATTTAAAACGAATAAGCTAGTTTCCAAAAAGGCTCCAATGGCAAAATATCAGAAGGATAATCTTAAAGAGGACAGTTCTCAATTTGAAATGCTAAAAAAATTAGAATTATCTCAATCTGATTTTATTAGAATAAAAGATTATTGTATACAAAATAAAATTGATTTTTTGTCTACTCCTTTTGATGAAGAAAGTGCAGACTTTCTAAAACAAATTGGTGTACAAGGATTTAAAATTGGCTCAGGAGATTTAACAAATTTACCTTTTCTTAGAAAAATAGATATGTATGGGTTGCCAGTTTTATTATCTACAGGTATGGCTGATATTCATGAGGTCAGTGAGGCTGTAGATTGTTTCATAGATAGTCCAGTTACTATTTTACATTGTACTTCAAATTATCCGGCTAGTTCTGAAGATATTAATTTATTGGCGATTAACACATTAAAAGAAATGTTCGGGATACCCGTTGGGTACTCCGATCATTCATTGGGATATGATGTTGGTATTTGTGCTGTTGCGATGGGTGCTAAGGTAATTGAGAAACATTTTACCTTGGATAAGGAACTACCTGGTCCAGATCATAAAGCTTCTTTAGATCCTCAGGAATTTGCAGATTTTGTAAAGCATATTAGAAACACTGAAATATTTTTAGGTGATGGTGTTAAGCGAGCAATGCCTTCTGAACTTAGTACAAAAGAAGTATCAAGAAAAAGCCTAGTGGTCACTGAGAATTTAAATGTGGGAGATATTCTTACAGAGAAATCTCTTACAATAAAACGTCCTGGAAATGGAATAGCTCCTAAGTTTTTATATCAATATATTGGCAAAAAAGTTAAAAGACCAATAAGTGCAGATAGTGTTCTGCTTGAGGAAGATGTTGAATGAAAAAAATACTTATAGTAAGTGGAACACGAGCTGATTATGGAATATATAAACCTGTTGCTGAGAATTTACTACAAGATAATTGGGATGTATCATTTGTTGTTTCTGGAATGCATTTATCCCATAAATATGGATTTACTAAAGAATTGATCTTAGCTGACGGATTTAGAATTAGTGGAGAAGTTCAAAGTTTGTTTTTAGAGAACAATAAGGGAAACATGGCTCGGTCTGTGGCATTAGAGATAAATGGTTTCACAAATATATTTGAACAAACTAGCCCTGATTTTGTATTATTACTAGGGGATAGAGGAGAAATGTTGGCAGCTGCGATAGCTTGTTTGTATCTTGGAATCAAAACAGCACATATTCACGGAGGCGAAGTGTCTGGTACTGTAGATGAATCAATAAGACATGCCATAACGAAAATAGCATCTGTTCATTTTGCTGCTACGGAAAAAAGCAAAGAGCGTTTAATAAAAATGGGGGAAGATTCTTGGAGAGTTTTTCCCGTCGGAGCTCCTAGAATAGATACTATTTTAAATAATAGATTACCTAGTTTTAGAGATATAAAAGAAAAATATCATCTAAAATTTGAAAAGAAAAAATACGTTTTGCAAGTATTTCATCCAGTTGTAACCGAACTAGAAAATATAGAAAAACAAATTTTAGCTTTGATCAATTCAATGGAACAACAATCTCAACCAATTATTTGCATTTTACCTAATAGTGATGCTGGTAGCGAAATTATCAGAAAAATGTACCAGAAATATTTAAAAACGGATATTATTTATATTACGAATTTAGAGCCGGAGGAATACCTGACTATATTAAAAGAGTGCAAATTTATGATCGGAAATTCTTCTTCTGGGATAATTGAAGCTGCATCATTCAAAATACCAGTAATAAATTTAGGAACCAGACAAAATGGACGAGAACAATCTAAAAATATTATAAATGCAAATCTAAATGAAAATGAAATTGAAACTGCTTTGAATAAAATACAAGATCCTCAGTTTATAAAAAGCTTGAAAAATGTTAAGAACATCTACGGTGACGGCAACAGTTCTAGAAGAATAACAAAAACATTGAATCAAATATTGAATGATGGGGAAGATATTAAGTGGATTCAAAAACAAATAGCTTATTAAAATATACTAGTGATCCATACATTATTATTGGGGCTGGCGGACACGCAAAAGTCATTATTGAAACCTTAAGATTAGAAAATAAGTTAATATATGGATTTTTTGATGATAAGCAAAATAAAATGCAAGATCTGAAATATCTTGGGAAAATAAACGAATTGAATAGCTGGGCGGATAGCAAAAAAAAAATCTATAAATTTATTGTAGCTATTGGTGACTGTGTAGTAAGAAAAAAGATTATAAAAAAATTGAATATGCCAAGTGAGCAATATGGAATAGCTGTTCATCCAAGTGCTATAGTGGCAAAAGAAATTTCAATTGGTTATGGAACTGTTATTTTTGCGAATGCTGTAATTAACCCAGATGCTGTAATTGGAGAGCATGCTATAATAAACACAGGTAGCATTGTTGAGCATGATTGTAGAATTAATAACTATGTTCATTTATCTCCAGGTGTATGCTTAGCGGGTGGAGTACATGTAGGTGTAGGAACTCAAATAGGAATTGGTTCTCAATGTATCCAGATGAAGAAAATTGGATCTTGGTGTATGATAGGCGCAGGGAGCACTATTGTTAAGGATATTCCCTCACATTCCTTAGCTTATGGCAATCCAGCTAAAATTAAGAAAGAAGGAATTAATTTTGAATTCTAGAATTTTATTATCAAGTCCTCATATGGGAGGAACAGAAGAAAAATATGTTGCTAAGGCTTTTAAAGATAATTGGATAGCGCCATTAGGTGAAAATGTGGATAAATTTGAAGAAAGTATTACAAAATATACTGGTTCTAAGGGCGGAGCTTCTGCGTTAAGTTCAGGTACAGCTGCCATACATCTTGCCTTAAGACTGCTTAATGTTGGAAAAAACGATATTGTCTTTGCTCCTTCATTTACTTTTATAGCTACAGTAAATCCTATTTTATATCAAGGGGCTGTACCAGTGTTCATTGACTCAGAACCTAATACATGGAATATGAGCCCTGTTGCACTAGAGAGCGCATTAGAAGAAGCTGAAAGAAACAACCAATTACCTAAGGCAATCATCGTAGTGAATTTATATGGTCAAATGGCTGATTATGAACGAATTTTAGCTATTGCAAACCAATTTAATGTTCCAGTGATAGAAGATGCAGCGGAATCGTTAGGTTCTACTTATAAGGGAATTTCGTCAGGCTTATTTGGGACAATTGGGATCTATTCATTTAACGGTAATAAGATCATCACAACCTCAGGTGGAGGAGCTCTAGTGTCTAGTGATAAAAAATATGTTGAGCATTCAAGATTTTTAGCAACACAAGCAAGAGATCAAGCACCGTATTATCAACATAGCGAAATAGGTTATAATTACCGTCTAAGCAATATTTCTGCCGGTATCGGACGTGGACAAATGGAAGTATTGAATGATAGAGTAGCTAAACGAAGAGAAATTTTCAATCGATATAAGGAAGCTTTTTCTGGAATTGATAGAATTGAAATGATGCCAGAAGTGGATGGCATGGTGCCAAATCGTTGGTTGTCTACTTTAACGATCAATGATTATAATTCTATTGATCAAGTAGTTAACGTAATAAATAAACTAAATGAAAAAAACATTGAAACAAGAGCTTTGTGGAAACCACTACATTTGCAACCAGTATTTCAAGGGGTAAAAATGTATTACCATGATAATAATCTTAGTGTGTCAGAAAAGTTATTTAATAGCGGCTTATGCTTACCTTCTGGAAGTAATATGACAGATAGTGAACAAGAATTTGTTATTGATGAGTTTAAAAAAATATTCAAGTAGGTGTGATATTTTATGAACATAGGAATTATTGGTTTAGGTTCCATGGGGAAAAGAAGACTTAGACTCATTCAAGAACACTTTAATGATATTTTACTATGTGGTGTTGATACTAATGAGGCGAGACGAAAGGAAGTTGAAAAGGAATTTGGAATACCAACTTATAATAGTCTAACAGAGGCAAAAAATTTGTTTGAAATAAATTCAGTTTTTGTTTGTACATCCCCTATAACCCATGAATTTATTATAAAAGAGGCTTTAAATTTAGATTGTAATATCTTTACGGAAATCAATTTATTAAATGAATATTATGATGAAATAATCGAAGTAGCTAAAAAGAAAGATAGATTACTTTATCTATCTTCTACATTTTTGAAGAGAAAAGAAATTCAATACATTAAGTCTAAAGTGACGCATAATAAAAAAATTTCTTATCAATACCATGTAGGACAGTATTTACCCGACTGGCATCCTTGGGAAGATTATCGCAATTTTTTTGTTTCAAACAAAAAAACTAATGGGTGTAGAGAAATATTCGCTATTGAATTACCTTGGATTATAGATACATTTGGGAAAGTTAAATCGTTTACTGTAATGACCCAGAAATTATCCAATCTTGATATTGATTATTCGGACAGTTTCACTCTTATTATTGAGCATGAAACTGGTATAGTTGGAACTTTAAGTGTAGATGTTGTTTCAAGAGTAGCTAAAAGAAATTTAACTATAATTGGTGAAAAGATTTTAATAGAATGGGAAGGTAACCCGGATTCTCTATTTTCATGGAATGAAGAAACTTCTAGTATGACAGATATTCAATTGTACGATGAGGTTATGCATGATAATAATTATTCACATACTATTATTGAAGATGCATATTTAGAGGAGATTAAAGAATTTTTCACGCTTTTGGAAAAGAAAATGGAACCCCAATATACTTTTGAAAAAGATAAGTATATTATTAACTTAATTAACGACATTGAGGTAAATTAATGATGAAAGTAATTTTTTTTGGGTTAGGGTCAATTGGAAAGAGACATCTAAAAAATCTAATAAGCTATGGAAAAAAGAATTCTATTAATTTTGATATAACAGCTTATAGTAGCAGTGGAAAAAAAGAGTTTGAAGAAATAACGTATATTCAAAATAGAGACGATTTGGATACACATTATGATATAGCTTTTATTACAAATCCGACTTTTAAGCATCTGGAAACACTAAATGTAATTGTTGAAAAAGTTGATTACATATTTTTAGAAAAACCTGCTTTTTCTGAGAGTATTGATCTTACTCAATATAATTATGATTACAAAAATATTTATGTTGCTGCTCCACTGAGGTATAAAAATATCATGGAAGTTGTTCGTAATAGTATTCAAAGTAAAAAAGTATATTCTGTAAGAGCTATTTGTTCTACTTATCTTCCTGATTGGAGAAAAGGTACTGATTATAGAAATAATTATTCTGCCTTTAAATCTATGGGGGGAGGAGTAGAATTAGACTGTATACATGAATTGGATTATATTATAAACCTATTTGGTTTCCCTAAATCAGTAAAAAAACAGTTTGGTAAATATTCGAATCTTGAAATTAACAGTAATGATTTAGCAACATATATATTGAGATACGATGATAAAATTATAGAAATTCATTTAGATTATTTTGGAAGAGTTCCTACAAGAAAATTTCAATTGTTTACTTTAGATGAATGTATCAATGTTGACTTATTAAATAATAAAATAAGTTTTGAAGAAAACATTGTTAAAGAAATGCCTGAATCTGCTAATGATATGTATGAGAAGGAGTTGAAATATTTCTTTGAAAACGTAGTAACAGGCAAAGAAAACTGGAATGATTTATATCATGCAAACGAAGTATTGAAAATAGCTGAGGAGAAATAAATGGAAATTTTATTTACTATTTGTGGTAGAGCTGGGTCTAAGGGGTTTAAAAATAAAAATTTGAAATATTTGGCAGGAAAGCCCCTAGTCCATTTCGCTTTAGCAATGATAGATATCTATCAACAAAAACATCCTGAACATAATTGCACGACTTGTTTGAATACGGACAGTAATGAGTTAGTAGAATTGACGACTAAGTTAAATCCGTCTGTGAAAATTGTAGAACGTAAACCTGAATTAGCTACAGATACTGTAGGGAAAATTGAAGTGATACGTGATTCATTCTTACAACTAGAAAGAGAAGATAATATATTTGATTTAATTATAGATTTAGATTTGACTTCACCTTTACGTGAAGTTTCTAATCTTGAAGAATTAATAGATGAACATCTAAAAAATTTAGATAAAGACGTCTACTTTTCAGTTGTTTCTGCAAGACGTAATCCCTATTTTAATATGGTAAAAAGAATTGAAAATGAAGTTACTATAGTTAATAAATCAAGATACACATCTAGGCAACAGACACCTGAAGTTTTTGAAATGAATGCCTCAATGTATTCTTTTAAACCTGAATTTCTAAAAAAAAGTAATTATATTTTTGATGGGCAATGTGGGATAATAAAAATGAGAGATTATCTAATTTTAGATATTGATAGTGAAGAAGATTTTAAATGGTTAGAATTTTTGTTTCCTAAATTTTTAGAAGATTCTTCGGAGCTTCAAGATATCTATAATTATTTATATCGGAGGTAAAAGGATGAGCTGTTATCTTATCACCGGTGGGGCTGGCTTCATTGGTTCTACCTTAGCCAATCATTTAGGAGAAGAACATGTGGTAATCGTCGTCGATGACTTATCAATGGGAAAAGTAGAAAATCTTGATATGACGAAAAATATCACTTTTATTGAGGGAGATGTCGCTGAGAAATCCTTGATGGAAGAGATCATGAAAGCTAATAAATTTGATTATATCTTTCATTTAGCAGCAGTTGCTAGTGTGGCAGATTCAGTTGCCCGACCAGTAGAAACACATCGTGTGAATTTTGAAAGTGTATTAATGATTTTAGAATTGATCCGCAAGTATCAACCTGATTTAAAACGGATCGTGTTTAGTTCTTCAGCGGCTGTTTATGGGGATGAACCGACTTTACCAAAAAAAGAAGAGTCCGTGATTCGCCCATTGACGCCTTATGCGGTTGATAAATTCGCTGCAGAACAATATGTGCTAGATTATTGTCATTTATATGATGTACCCGGTAGCGCAGTTCGTTTTTTCAATGTCTATGGTCCAAATCAAAATCCGAATTCTCCATACAGTGGTGTGATTTCTATTCTCGTAGATCGCTATAAGAAACAAATCGTAGGAGAAGCAACTTCATTTACATTATTTGGTGATGGAAGCCAGTCTAGAGACTTTGTTTATATAGATGATGTAATCCAAGCATTACTTTTAGTTGCGAATGAGGAAGCTGCACTGGGGAAACAATTCAATGTTGGAACGGGTAAAGCAACCACACTTTTGGAATTGATTCATGCAATCAATGAAATTCTCGGTGTAGAATTGACACTTGAATACAAAGAAGAGCGTTCGGGTGATATCCATGACTCTCTAGCAGATATTACTAAGATCCAGTCAATTGGCTATCAACCGAAATATGGTATTTTAAGTGGAATGACTAATTATTTGAAAACTGAAATCAATTAAAACATACTAAGATAAGATTAGAGGGTAAATTCAGGCTCTTTGTCAATAAGGACTGATGAGTTTTGTAAAATCAAATCTGGGATAGAAGGACTGACCTTCTGTCTCAGATTTTTTTGTTATTTCACTTGAATCAATTGATTGATCAAAAAAATCCTGATTTTCATGTTCTCAAATGATTTAAATCCATAAGATAATCGTTTCAGTGTCTTGATATGGGGAATCTTGGCCTCTATTTTGCCATTAGAATACGGGTAAATCATAGCATTGTAAATACCTTCTTCATACGTTAAAAGGTTTTGAAGTTTCGTGCGAAGTTGTGCATCAAGTGTTTCAGGAAGATTTTTTAATAAGGTAAAAAATAAGTCTGATTCCTTGTCTCTAAAGGCTTTGGTCAGCTCATGGAAAAAAGTATAGGCGTCCTTTAAAGGCGTTGAAAATGCCAGCAATCGATCAATCATCATTGCTTCAGTGAGTAGCGGGTATTTAGGTGCACGAAAACTGCGCCATGTTTTGTAATCATAGTGATTGATTTTTTGACGGTTTTTTAGAAGAAAGCGCCAGTTCTTTTTCACTTTCTCGGCTTCCCGTCGTTGCCCTAACTGGTGTAATCTTTTCATTTCTTGTACACGAAAATCATTGAACGCCTGATTCAAATGTTTGATGATATGAAAACAATCAATGACGACTTTCGCATTTGGTAAGACACGTTTTGTCAGTTGGAAGTAGGCGGCGTTCATATCTGTCACTAAATATTCCACCGCTTCAGGATTTGCACAGCGACTAAAATAGTGTGTTAATCGAGACAATTTTCGTGTAGGCAAAATATCAATGAGTTTTCCAGTCTCGCCATCCGCACAAATAAAGCTCATTTTATCCACAATTGAAGCGTGCGAACGAAATTCATCCACCATCAATACTTTTGGCAGGGTCCTTTTTGACGGCTTCGGAAGATAGTTTTTCAACTCTTTCAATGTACGAATCATATACCTAAAATAACAATGGGACTGAAGAATCAATTTTGATTCATCAGTCCCATAAATTATAGAGCCTATATTTTGCGAATTGCGCTACGGTTTCTTCTTTTCTTTTGTCTGTAATATGAATATATAGATCCATAATGATTTGAATAGAAGAGTGGCCTAAACGCTCTTGCACATCTTTAATATTTGCACTAGCTTGCTAAAAGCAAGCTAGCATGTGTGTGTCTAAGACCATGAATAGTAATTCGTTTAAGATTGTTTTTCCTGATGATTACATCTAACCATTTTCGAGATTTAGATAATTGAAGGTGTTCATTTCTTTCTGGTAAAAATTTAAATATATAACTACATTTTCTCTACTAACTTTGAAACACTACTTTTGTAATATAAAAAATATTTTATTAATAATAAAATTAATCACATTTTATATAGTGACTAATCTAGTGTTTTAAAAAAATAAATGATACTATATGTAATATAAAAAAACATGAGGTGGTATATGAATTTGAAAAAAATTTTTTCTGTAAAAATATTTATAGTTTATGCATTTGTTAGTTTATTATATTTATTTCCAGCATTTAAAAACATGGAAATATTTGGCTTTTATGATACGGCATTTCACATTAATCGTGCGTTAAGTTTAGAATCTATTTTTAGCTCCCCTATTAATTTTGAAACGTTTAGATCATATGGCATGCAAGTAAATAATTTTTACCCATGGTTAACTCTATATCCTTTATTTTTATTGATCAAGTTTACTAATTTAGCAATAGGCTATAACCTTTTTCTTTATATTGTTACGCTCATTACTCTATTTATATGTCATTATGTAATGTATGAAATTACCAAAAAACATGTTACTAGCTCCTTTTTCGCTATTATATATACAACATCTTCTTTTAGGAGTGTAGAAATATTTCTTCGAGGGGCAATGGGGGAATTACTCGCAATGTCAATACTTCCTCTTATTTTACTCGGGTTTATAAAGCTTTACGACTCAAAAAAAGAATCTTGGGTTATGTTGGCGATTAGCATGACTTTATTAATTTACACTCATGTTCTTTCTGTAGCTATGACTATGGTAATGATTATAATTGCTTTAATTATTCAATTTTATCGGAAAAAGAAAATAGAAATCTTCTTAATTATTAAATTAATAAAAGCTGCTATAGTTACTTTACTTCTTTCACTAGCGTTTATAGGTCCTATGATTGAGCAGACATTGTATCAAGATCTGAATAGACCTTATGTGGATATATTACAAAAAAGAGCAATTTATCTGGGTAAAGAGTTTTTGATTGGAAGTATAGATTCAGAATTACTATCATTTGGTATTGGCTTAACTTTGCTTATTTGTTTAATTATACTAACATTTAACTTTAAAAAATTAGGAATCTTATCTAAAATCACTTATATAATGGGTATAATATCTATTCTACTTTGTACAAAAATATTTCCATGGTTTGCCTTACAAAATACTCCTTTAAATATTATTCAAGCTCCTTGGCGTTTTATGATATTTTCAACATTGTTCATATCTTTTTCAGTATCTCTATTTATTTCTCCACAGTTGGAAAAATTTTCTTATACAAGGAGAAGAAATTTTATACTATTATTAATATTAGCTATTTCAATTTTAAATTATTCATCAGTAGTTAACATGGTGAAAGAAATGAATTTTCAAGGAACTTATTCTAATGAACAAATGGAAAATAAACTTGAAGAATTTGAGAATTTTGATTATGTACCTATAGGCTATAAAAAAGATCAATTGCTTTTGAAAAACCATCAAGTTACAGAAGATGGTCAAGTTATTTATAGTAGCTTTTCTCCAAATAAAGATGAAATTACATTTACGTTTAAATCTTCAAAAGGCAAAACAATAGTTTTACCTGTATTCCGGTATAAAGGATTAACGGTTACTGTTAATTCAAAAAATGCTACAGTACTAAAACAAGGAGGTCCTTTTGTTACAGTAAAAAGTGAAAGTGGAATAAATAAAGTAACAATCAGGTATTCATACACATTTTTTTCTAAAATCTCATTATTTATTTCTATAATCACGCTAATTGTTCTTCTTTTTTATTGCATAAAATTAAAAATAAGAACAAGCCATGAATGATTTGCTAGCACATATTTTAGCAATCTAAAGATACTATTTTAGATTTAATAGGCCCTTTGTCAAATAATGTTGGTAAAGAGAAATCTTAGAATAATTTGGACAGAACAGAAAGAAGAACACCTCTTTCTGTTCTGTTTATTTGGAATTAAAGTCTGTAGCAAAAATTGATTTTTAGATTTGTCCCACACTCTTTCCTACGTTTAGTCGAGTACTTTTTTTAAGCAAATGCTATTCAAAGAAGTAGTATTTGCTATCTTTTCATCATATCAGCTATTTGCCAACTTAGTAGTTCCTTCCATCAGGTCATAGATTTGGTTTCTTAGATCAGCAGTAGGCAGTTTGATAGTTTTGTCAGCTTTTATATTGCTTTCCATGATGATAGCATCCTGTGAATCTTTGCTAAATATAGCAGATGTATCAAAAGAGTCGATATTTCCTTGCGACAGGATATAATTATCTCCGCTATATACCCCACCACTATATGGATGTCCATTCGCATTTTCACGCCATAATGAGAAGAGTAAGTCTTTGGAAACTAGTTTTCCAGATAAAACTTGTGTAAACAGCGTATTTAAATCATAGACGGACATACTGATATTACCAGTCCCTAATTCGTTATGGATCTCTGTTTCAGATTCTGTCAGTGGTTTAAAGTAATCATCCTCTTTAGACATTTGATAGGATAGTGCATGATTGGATGAATTTTTGACTTGGTCATAAAATTTTGTATGCTGTAATCCTAAAGGTTCGATGATATCATCGGTCAATAATTTTTCATACGGTTGATTTGTTAATTTGATCAAAATTCCAGTCAATATGGTAAAGTTCAATGAATCATAATGAGAGGTCTGATAATCTGTAAATTTTAAGTGCTGAATCGCAAATTGAACGACTTCTTCATCAGTCATCGGTATGGTTGGAGAAGCAGTTCGGTGCAAGCCTGAGCGCATATACAGCAAGTCACGGATAGTAATTTGCTGGCTGCCAGCAATTTGTGGATAGAATTGAGCCAGCTTAGTATCTAAAGAAAGGTGCCCACGCTCGACTTGTTTTAAAATCAAAAGAGTAGTCAATGCTTTTTGAACCGAACCAATCTGATAATAAAGAGAAGGATCATTTGGTTGTTGCGTGAGTTTATTCGCATAGCCATAGCCTTTTTCCATGATGATGCGATTATTTTTCTTTACGTAAATTGAGCCAATATAATCATTTTTTCTTAATAGTTGATCGATTTTTTCAACGAGCTGTTGTTCATTGGTAGTCAGTATCAACTTTTTTTGAGCTGATTGAGCATGGGCAACTATCTGAGAGTGTTCATTATTGTAAAATTGCCATCCAAGAATAGTTCCTGTAGAGAACGCACTAAGGCTAAACAACACGACAACGATCATTAAAAATGAATATTTTCTTTTTTTAGCATGTTTTCCTTTTTTCATAATAGTTTATTTAGTCTCCTTTCTTTTTTACAGAAAGAATAAAGCTAAAATAGCTTGTATCTTGATAACATTTATTTTAATCTTATAGTAATGGATTTACTACTTACATTTTTGATAGAATATTTAAATAAAATCATTCACGCCAATTCAAATATCATGTATAATGAATAAAGTTACAAACTTGATAGTAAGGAGGAGTTGTTTTGTCAGGAAACAAACAACACCCAAGTAAAGATAAAAAAGAAGCCAGTAAGGCAGCTACAGCAGATATAATCGACAAGCGGAGAAATCTGCGTAAAAAAGAAGATAAGATTGTGAGGAAGATCATTTTAGTGATTGCTCTTACATTATTGATTATTGGCGGATTTCTTGGATTTACCGTGTATCGTTATGTAGATAGCGGGTTGAAGCCTTTAGATAAATCAGATGACCAATTAGTCCAAGTCGAGATCCCGAGTGGCTCTTCTAACAAGCAGATTGGTGAGATTTTGGAGAAGGACAATATTATTAAAAGCGGGATTGTTTTCAATTATTATACAAAATTTAAAAATTTAACTGGCTTTCAAGCTGGCTATTATCAGTTAGCGCCTAATATGACTCTTGACGAGATTGGCAAACAGTTGCAAGAAGGCGGTACTTCTGAGCCAACAAAAGTTGCAGATGGGAAAATTGCCATTCCAGAAGGGTACGATATCGATCAGATTGCTGAACGGGTAGCGAAGGTAACTGGTAAAGACAAGAAAGAATTTTTAGATTTAGTGAATGATGAGACTTTCTTTAACGAGTTGCACCAAAAATTCCCAGAACTGTTGGAAAGTGCATCTAAAGCTGAGAACACAAAATACCGTTTGGAAGGTTACTTATTCCCAGCCACATATGATTATTACACGAGTACTTCGCTTAAGGATCTAGTGATTGAAATGGTGAACAAGACGAATACGGTCATGCAAAACTATTATTCAGCTATCAAGCAGAAAAATTTGACTGTACAAGAAGTTTTAACTCTAGCTTCTCTAGTTGAAAAAGAAGGCGTAAAAGAAAATGATCGTAAAAACATTGCACAAGTCTTCTTTAACCGAATCAAAGCAAATATGCCACTTCAGTCAGATATCTCTGTTTTATACGCATTAGGTGAACACAAAGAATTAGTGACGTATGAAGATACAGCTGTAGATTCACCATATAATTTGTATACCAATACCGGCTATGGACCTGGACCTTTTGACAATCCAAGCGAAGAGGCAATCAAGGCAGTATTAGAACCAGCAGAAAATGACTATTATTATTTCGTAGCAGATACGAGCACTGGAAATGTTTATTTCGCTAAAACTTATGAAGAACATATGGAATTAGTGGAAAAATATGTAAATAATTCTTAGAAAAACAGGCTCTAGACATTGATCATTTTTAGAAAAACATTTACATTTGAAGAAAAGCGTGGTAATCTTTTTTGGACTATATTCCTCAAAAGATTACCTTTTGCGGTATTTTATCGAAAAAAGGAGACGTTACACATGGTAGAGAAAGTTTATCCAATGACTCTAGAAGGTAAAGAAAAATTAGAAAAAGAATTAGAAGAACTAAAAACAGTCAAACGCGGGGAAATCATTGAACGAATCAAAATTGCCCGCGGTTTCGGAGATCTTTCCGAAAACTCTGAATATGAATCAGCGAAAGATGAACAAGCATTTGTTGAAGGAAGAATCACAACAATTGAAAATATGATTCGTTTTGCTCAAATCATCGATAACGACGGTGTAGATGCAGATGAGGTATCAATTGGTAAAACAGTTACATTCATCGAACTACCAGATGGAGAAGAAGAAGAGTACACGATTGTCGGAAGTGCTGAAGCAGATCCGTTTTCTGGCAAAATTTCCAATGATTCTCCTATTGCGCAAGCATTGATTGGCAAACGTAAAAATGATGAAGTAACTATTGCTACTCCAGGTGGCGATATGTTAGTTAAAATCGTCAAAGTAGAACAAGCGTAGTCTGACTGAAAGATCTAGAGAGTTCATCTTACTGATGATACACTCTAGATCTTTTTCTCTTTGTGTATTTTAGATTTCAACAAACGATCTTACATCTAAAGTCCTATAGCCAACAGTTAAAAAAATAGGTATGATGAAATGAGAATGTGTCAGGAGGGAGAAAGAGCGATGAATAGTTCTTGGCGTTTTTTTGTGGTAGTTGAAGCACTACTGCTGTTATTTGCTGTTTGGCAAATCGTAAACAATACTGGACTTTTGCTTTTAGTGATATTCGGTATTTTCAATATATATCTAGCTATGCGCAAACATCCTCGTACTAAATTTCAAAATTTTCAATTGATATTAGGAAGTTTGGTCATTTTTTTTAGCTTAGTCAACAGTCCTGCTTTATGGATGATGGCTGTATTTGCCGTTTTATTTATTGGTCTGAAAGGTGTAGAGATTTCAGGGATAGATTTAACCAAAAATGCTTTTTGGCGAAAGAAACAGATCATGATGATCCAAACAGAGCAATTAAAAACACATAATAATGAGCGGAAAAGACAGCAATTATTCGGTAACCAACGTATTGGAAACGACGTCTATGAATGGGACGATATCAACATCGCCGTCATTTCTGGTGATACTATCATAGATTTGGGCAATACGCTTTTGCCAAAAGATGATAATATTGTGATTGTAAGAAAAGGGATAGGCAGAACACGGATCTTAGTACCTTTGGGCGTAGCCATCCGTTTAGAGCATGCGACATTAGTAGGAAATGTCTTGTTTGAAGAAGAGCAATTTTCTTTGAAAAATGAACAAATCAAAATCTACAGCAGTGATTATGATGAAAACCCTCGTAGATTGAAGATTATTACTAATACCTTGATTGGAGATGTCGAGGTGATACGAATATGATGGGAAAAATATCCAGAGCGATGCTAGCTGTTTATTCGGGGATTGCGGCTTTCCTTATTATTCTATTTTCACTTTTCACTTATTTTTATGCCAGCAATCAAAGTCATTGGTGGGGAGAATTACTGCGTGCACGTTTATTATATGTTCCGCTTATCTTCCATTTGTTAGCCATTTCCTTAGGTGTAGGATTAATTGTCTTTCTATTATTATCACTTATTCAAAAGACAAAATACGGGAAAATCGAAGAAAAGCTGCGTGCACTTTCTTCTGGCAATTATGAATCCAAATTGTTGCTTCTTCCGATCCCAAGTGCATCGGACGATTTATACATCAAAGATATTGATAAGGAAATCACTAAGATAAAAGAAAAAATGATTGAAGTATCTAGTGAATTACAAATTGTAACGAGCCGTCCCCAATATGTAGATGGACAAACCAAAGAAGAAATTTTAGAATTAGAAAGACATCGATTAGCCCGTGAGCTGCATGATTCAGTTTCGCAACAATTGTTTGCAGCAATGATGATGATGTCGGCATTGACGGAGCAAGCAGAAAAAAGCGAGACACCAGAAATGTTCCGCAAGCAGTTGAAAATGGTAGCAGAGATCATCAACGCTTCCCAGTCTGAGATGCGTGCGCTGCTTCTTCATCTACGTCCAGTCAATTTAGAAGAGAAAAGTTTAAAGCAAGGTATCGAGCAGTTATTGAAGGAATTGCAAAATAAAATCCAGATTTCGCTGAAATGGGATGTAGAAGATGTAAAACTATCTAGTTCCATTGAGGATCACTTGTTCCGAATCGTTCAAGAATTGTTATCAAATACATTAAGACATGCTAAAGCCAATGAATTAGAGGTATATTTGCACAAAATAGACAATAATCTTTTGTTACGTATTATTGACGACGGAACAGGGTTTAATATGAATGAAACGAAAACGGGAAGTTATGGATTGAACAATATCAAAGAACGAGTAGCTGGTATTGGTGGAACAGTAAAAATCATTAGTTTTAAAGGTCAAGGTACAAGTGTAGAAATCAAGGTCCCTTTGATGAAGGAGGCATAGATAAGGATGATAAAAGTTTTATTAGTAGATGACCATGAAATGGTGCGCTTAGGCGTCTCTTCTTATTTATCTATTCAAGAAGACATTGAAGTAATTGGAGAAGCTGAAAATGGACGACAAGGCTATGAGAAGGCGATGACACTTCGACCGGACGTCATTTTAATGGACTTAGTCATGGAAGAAATGGATGGTATCGAATCAACAAAAGCAATCTTAAAAGATTGGCCAGAAGCTAAAATCATTATCGTAACCAGTTTTATTGATGACGAAAAAGTTTATCCTGCCATTGAAGCAGGTGCAGCAGGGTATTTGTTGAAGACCTCTACCGCACATGAAATTGCTGATGCTATAAGGGCAACGCAACGTGGCGAGCGAGTATTAGAACCAGAAGTGACAACAAAAATGATGGAAAAAATGAGTCGGCGAAATGAGCCTGTATTACATGAAGAACTAACGAATCGGGAAAATGAAATTTTAATGCTGATTTCTGAAGGAAAAAGTAATCAGGAAATAGCGGACGAATTGTTTATTACACTGAAAACAGTAAAAACACATGTTTCCAATATATTGGCTAAGCTAGAAGTGGAAGACCGTACACAAGCCGCTATCTATGCATTCAAACATGGTTTGGTGAAATAATGATTTTTTGAGGGAAAGATTTGGCTAATCTCCCCTCTTTTTTTACATAAAATAAAGGATTCATCCTGTTTTAATCTCTTTTTCTGTTCACCAACTGTTCATTTTTCTTTTTTTATAGTTTAATAGTAATAGGAGAAAACTTTATCCGAAAAGCGAAAGAACGAGGGAGGAAATTATGAAGAAAAAGTGGATAGGACTATTCTTAAGTCTGTTGTTATTGACAGGATCAATTGCGCCAAATGCTTATGCTGTTACTCAAAGCAGCACTTCTGATGAGCTAAAAACGGAACATACAACAGAGACTTCCACACAACCAATGAGTGAGTCGACGACCCATGAAAGTACAAACGACTCCTTGCCACAGGACTCAGCTAAGGAAGAAGACTCGGGAGAATATTCAGAAAATAATGAAATAACAGAAAAAATAGAAATCAATAAAAGCAATTTTCCTGATGATCATTTTCGAAATTGGTTGTTGGAAATGATTGATACAGATAAAGATGGTTACTTATCAAATGAGTTATTGGAAATAACACAGTTAAACTTGGAAGGGTTACAGATACAGACACTAGAGGGAGTCAATTTCTTTAAAAATTTAACGAAGATCGAAGTACAAAACAATGAGCTGAAAGAATTAGATGTACACGAATTAAAGAAATTAGCGTATTTAGATGTTTCATCTAACCAACTTTCAAAAATTGATCTTTCCCAAAATAGCGAATTAACGTATTTTAAGGGAGAAAATCAAACGGTTACAAGTATTGCGAACAAAATGGATAATAAATGGGAAATAAATGATGAAACGCTGAAACCAGAGAAAGAACAAACGACTTTAGAAACAGAGAAATGGCAGTATGATGGGAGTCACTTTTATTCAAGCGAACATACTCCATTAAGCTATATTTATGAAGTATATTTTTCAGACGACGCAGTATTAGAAGAAGCAGCAGAAAAAACATTGACAGTAAAAGTGACGGTCGAATATATGGAACCAGAACAAAAAGAGGCTGATTCTATCGTACCTGATTCATCGTCTATAGTATTGAAGAAAGGAGAAACAAAACAACTTGCGTACACGAGTGTCCCCGATGGAAGTATCATATCAGATCCGCTATGGGAATCTTCTGACCCATCAGTAGTAGAAGTAGATGAGAACGGTAAAGTAACAGCAAAAGAAGCTGGGGAAGCTAAAGTAGAGTTGAAGAACGCTGAAAAAGTCCTCGGTGAATTCACGGTCATTGTAGAAGCTGAAAAAAATGAATCTCAGACAAAAGAAACAGCACAAACTTCTGACGAAACCACAGATCGTTCACCAATTTATAGACGAAGTGCGTTAGCTGCGACTCCTACGATCACCTATCAAACACATGTACAAGATATTGGCTGGCAAACACCAACTGCTAATGGAGAAGTTGCTGGAACAACTGGACAGAAAAAAAGGATAGAGGCTATCAGAATTCAAGTGAACAACAGTTCATTAAATGGTGACATTGAATATAGCAGTCATATTCAAGAACAAGGATGGCAATCATATGTTAGAAATGGTGGTAACTCTGGTACAACGGGAAATTCACTTCGTATGGAAGCCATACGTATTCGTTTAACAGGTCAGTTAAGTCAATATTATGATATTTACTATAGAGTACATTCAGCAGAGTTTGGATGGCTAGGGTGGGCAAAGAACGGAAAAGATGCAGGAACTTCAGGTTTTAGTTATCGCATGGAAGCCATACAAATTCAGTTAGTAGAAAAGGGGAAGAAAGGGCCTTTGGAAAGCACAGCTTACTACCAAAGAAATTCTTTAATTCCTCCAAATATCAATTATCAAACATACATCCAAAATATAGGGTGGCAGAATCCACAATCAAATGGGTTAACAGCTGGAACTGTAGGAGAAAAACTTAGGTTAGAAGCTATTCGTATGAATGTAACCGATTCTGAATTTTCTGGTACAGTTAAATACAGTAGCCACATTCAAGACATTGGTTGGCAAAAAGAGCAAGAAAATAATGATATCTCTGGTACTAATGGTCAAAACAAAAGAATTGAAGCAGTAAAAATACAGTTAACAGATGATTTAAATAAATTTTTTGATGTATATTACAGAGTACATTCAGCGGAATTCGGATGGTTAGGCTGGACAAAGAATGGAAGTGAAGCTGGTAGCTCTGGTTTTTCATTTCAAATGGAAGCAATCCAAGTTCAGTTAGTAGTAAAGGGGCAGAATGGGCCAACTACCTCTATTTCTTATTATGAAAAAAATAAACTAACAGTACCAACCATAAACTACCAAGCACATTTACGAAATATTGGCTGGCAATCTGTTCAAAGCAATGGAAACAATGCGGGGCTGACAGGGCAAAGCGCTAGGATAGAAGCTTTAAGAATCAATGTAGCAAATACGCCACTTCCTGGTGCAGTGGAGTATACAAGTCATGTACAAAATATAGGTTGGCAAAATTATAGTAGAAATAACGAGATTTCGGGAACAACTGGAAGAGCTCTTCATACAGAGGCAGTTCGGATACGTTTGACTGGACAATTAAATCGTTTCTATGACATTTATTACCGAGTCCATTCAGCACGTCTTGGCTGGTTAGATTGGGCAAAAAATGATCAATATGCTGGAACATCTAGATTGAATTTGCCAATGGAAGCAATTCAAGTCGTAATTGTCAAAAAAGGTGCAGCAGCCCCTGGACCAACGACGAATCCTTATCAGACATCTATTAATCATCTATTTGTGATGGGACATGGAGACAATGATCCTGGAGCTTCTTATAATGGTGTCAATGAGCGTGATTTTACTAGAGGAGAATTGATGCCTCATTTACAAAGATAGGCTGCTCGTTTAACGAGGAATCGGATCACTTTTTATAATACAGCTGCAGATATGTATCAAGATTCTCAACGTATGCAAGGTGCATATACGATTAGCAGTTCATTTTCTTCTGTATCAGAATTTCATTTAGACAGTGGCGTCATTAGGGTTAGCACGGGCGGTCATGTAATCGCTCATCGTAATGGGAACTCATTGACTGCACAAAATTATGCAATCGCCAATGTCATACGAAATTATGTAGGTCTTTGGGGATCGGTACAAAACACAGGAGGGATCAATCTGCGAGCTGACTTACTAAACATGAATGTATTGCAATCAAGAGGGATACCTTACCGTTTAGCTGAGTTAGGCTTCATAACGAATACAAATGATGTAGCAAATATCCGAAATAATATCGACATGATCGCCAAAGGAATTGTAGAGAGTGTGACTGGCGAAAAATTATAGTGAAACAAACTATACAAGAAAGATAGTGGGGAAAGTTTGGGACTGTGACAAAAGTCGTGTCGCAGTCCCTTTTTCCGAATAAACGGTATTCAAGAGACTGCTATCGGTAATAAGGCGCGATTTTGTCGTCGCTCAAGGTTGAACGTCTCTTTTACAACCTCTTTTTCCGCAAAAGAATGCTTGCTTTTGTTTTTGTAAAGGCTTTGTTATACTGAGAAAAGAAGATACTAAAGGAGGAAAACGGTGAAACAAAATTTTGCAATTGTAGGTCTTGGACGATTTGGCGGAAGTATCTGCCGAACACTGATCGAAGCTGGTCAAGAAGTACTGGCTATTGATAGTAATGAAGATCGGGTCAATGAATATATGAATATAGCCACTCATGCTGTTGTGGCAAATGCACAGGATGAAATGACACTTCGATCATTAGGCATAAGAAATTTCGATCATGTAATTGTCGCTATTGGAGAAGATATTCAAGCCAGTATCTTAGTTACTCTGATGGTAAAGGAAATGGGCGTACCAAATATTTTAGCAAAAGCCCAAAATGAGTATCATGCCAGAGTACTTGAAAAGATCGGAGCTGATCGCGTCGTCCATCCTGAACGAGACATGGGAATACGGATTGCGCATAATTTAGTGTCAAAGAATATTTTAGATTACCTAGAGTTGTCAGATAAATATTCTTTAGCAGAAATCCGAGTATCCAATCCTAAATTTTTCAATAAAACATTATCTGAATTAAATTTCAGACAACGTTTTGACCTAACAGTAGTTGCAATTCGCAGAGTAGATCAAACGGTGATCGCTTCACCTGCAGCAGATGAATACGTTCGTGAAAACGATAATCTGCTAGTGATTGGTGAGACAGGCGATGTGGATATTTTAGACGATAAGATGAATCAATAGAAAGCAGGTTGTTAGGATGGAATTAACAGTAACGCCAAAAGCACAAAAATGGTTTGAATCAGAAATCGATCTGCCAGAAACTTACGGAATACGTTTTTTTGGAAAAGTCTACGGCAAAACAGAAGTTCATGATGGTTTTTCGATTGGGATGTCAGTGGAACAGCCTGAACATCCTGTCAAGAAAGTGGAAATAGAGGGGACACTGTTTTTTATTGAGGATGCAGATGAATGGTTTTTTAAAGGATATGATTTACTTGTAGATTATGATCCAAAACTAGAAGAACCAACCTATCACTTTAAAAAACAATAGAAGCAAGAGGGTGTGACAAGTTGTCACACCCTCTTGCTTAAAATAGGCTGATTCAGCTATCAATATCCTGCAGACAATTTGACTTGATTGGTTTGAAGGTCATGAGTAGCAAAGTAGCTTTTTAGATTAGTTAAAAAAATAGACATTAATTTCTTTTGAAAATCAGGTGTCAAACCTGCAATATGGGACGTGATCAGTACATTGTCCATTTTCCAAAGAGGATGATTTTGTGGTAGAGGCTCCTCCTCAAAAACGTCTAATGCTGCAAAGGAAAGTTGCTGCTTGTTTAATGCTTGTATCAAATCTTGCGTTTTAACAGAAGCGCCACGACCGACATTGATAAATACAGCTTTTGAATCAAAGTGTTCAAATATGTGTTGATCAAAGAGTCCAGTTGTTTCCTCCGTTAGAGGTAAGATATTGACGACGAAATCTACTTCAGGGAGAACTTCCTGAAGTTGCTTTAAAGAAAAAGTTTTTTCCATTCCTTCTGCTGGATGACCGGATGTATTGATTCCATAGCAAATCATATCCAATGCTTTGACTTTCTTTGCAATCATTTTTCCAATATGGCCAGTTCCAATGATTAATATTTTTTTCCCTTGGATAGGTTGGTAATGGATTGAGGAACCTAACCATTTCATTTCACTCTGTGCCCTTTGTGCTTGGAAAAGACCGCGAGAATAACCTAGAATGATTCCTAATACGTGCTCGGTGATCGATTCACTGTGGATACCACTTCCATTTGAAAGTAAGATATGTTTTTTTGAAAATGCTTCAAGGGGGAGTTGATCAACTCCCGCTGAGATAGACTGTACCCATTTCAAGTTAGAAGAGGCTAATAGTTTTTCTTGATAGTTTGAGTTCCAACCCAAACTGATTTCTACATTTGGCAGATCCTCTGGTTGTAATTCTGTCTTGAAGACATAACTAGGCGCTATAGTATGGATTTCTTCGATAAATTCGTCACGAAATGGACGATCTGCGTAAATGATTCTTTCTGACATAGTTAATTACCCGCCTTTCTTTACTTTAAGTGTAGCGCATATAAGAAGAACTTTGAAGTGCCATGCTTTTTTAGAAATTAATATTGTATAAATAAAAAAGAGTTGTGACAAAAGATGTGTCACAACTCTTTTTCCGAATAAACGGTGTTCCAGAAGTAGCTTCTGCCACAACCTCTAAAAGAGTTTATTGAAGTTGAAATAATAAGTTGTCTGTATTTCTAACTGATCGATATTTTTGACCATCCTTTGACAGCTTGAGCAAAAATAAAGATACCTGCAAAAGCAATAAATGCACTAGTGTCAAAAGAAGGGAGAAAGATCATCAAGAGTGTTGCAATGATAGTCGGCAACGAGATTGAATAAATCAATGTCTTCAAGCAATCAAGGAAAGTAGCTTTTGTTAGTCGAAAGCGTGCATAGAGAAAAGCAACGACATTGGCAAATAGTAAAGTGATCAGCAGATTCAAGAAACTAGGATAAATCGAAAATAGAAAGGTCAGGGCTTTTACCCAAATCGGTATAGATGCTTCACTTAAGAAGGATCGAAGCTGCTTACCTGTTAAATTTTTTAAAGATTCATTGGTGTAAGGAAGCTCTAACTGATTATTATTCAATAAAGCAGAGGTAGTGCCTGTATTGGGAAGAGCAATGATAAGTTTGTCTTTTAACATCCCGACACTAACGAAATTTCCCATCAAATCAGTAGAGATGTCTTGTTCTGTACGTTTTCCCTCTGGATCAAATGTAAAGATAATGGAGTTTGTTTGGTAAATGAAACCTTCTTTTTCTTTTGTTTGAAGCTGTCCGTTTTGGACTGTAAAATCAGGAATGCGGGTAGCAATCTTTTGTCCGTCCAATTGAATGTTATTTAAGACTTGAAAAACTTGGAAAGAGATTGGCAGAGCCATAATTACACTCAAAATCAGAAGATAGACAATAGCTTTCCAAAATGGAACGTTTCTCGCCTCCTTAAGGTCTTTGAATCGTATAAAGGAACTGATAATTAATTGTTTTGTTGTCATAAGTACTCCTCATCTAGTAGTGTCATCACTTGCAATTCTAGCGAAGTATCAAGTGAAATACAAGTGCTTTAAGGAAACATCTGAATGATTGGTGAAATATCAAAAAAATGTTATTCTTGATTTAAGATTATTCAATACAAATAAAATGGAGGAATGAATCGTGCATACACAGCCACAGAGATCATCAAAAAAGCTATTTGGGGTAGTGGTGCTGAATGCGGTGATCACTTTATCAGAATTTATTGGAGGGGTTGCGTCGGGAAGTTTGTCTCTTGTTTCAGATGCTTTTCATAACCTTAGTGATACATTAGCAATCATTTTTTCTTATGGAGCACAAAAAATGGCCCAAAAAGAAGCGAATGAAAGGCATACGTACGGTTACCAGCGTTTAGAAATATTGAGTGCTTTCATCAACTCATTCATACTGATCATATTATCTTTGTTTTTAGCTGTTGAAGCATTTAAACGGTTCAATTCCCCAGAAAAGATAAATAGTCATTTGATGCTGATAGTAGCAGTTATCGGATTGCTTGCGAATTTGTTTTCGACGTTATTGTTGAGACAAGAAGCAGACGAAAATTTGAATATAAAATCTAGTTATCTGCATTTGTTAAGCGATACACTGTCTTCGATAAGTGTGATTATCGGAGCAGTTTTGATTCGATTTTTCGGTATCTATTGGATTGATCCAGTTATTACATTGATCATTTCGATATATATATTGTTAGAAGCAATAATAGTGATTAAAAAAGCTGCGGCTATTTTGATACAAAGTGCACCTACGATCGACTATGAAAAAATGGAGCAAGAAATCAAAGCAATCGAAGGGGTGAAAGATGTTCATCATGTCCACATTTGGCAGTATAGCGAAAAGATTATTATTTTCGACGGACATATTGATTTTGAAGATCAGCTGCTAAGCGAGATTGAAAAGGCATATCCGCGTATAACTTCTTTATTAAAATTAAAGTATGGGATTACACATGTAACGATTCAAGCAGAGACACATGTAAAAGACCAAAAAAAATTAATTTTTTTAAATAAAGATGAAAGTTACTGAAAAATAGAGTATGATAAATAAGAATTTCTAATAAGGTAGGTTGGCTCATGAAGCAGTATCGACAAATAAAAGGATATTTAGAAGCAAAGGGATATTGGGAGATACTGGTTTATCTCTTTTTTGGTGGTTTGGCTACGATTGTGAACTTTGTTAGTTTTGCCCTCGCACGCCAATATTTTGATTTAAGTATGGCTCTATCCAATTCTATTTCATGGTTTTGTTCTGTATTGTTTGCTTTTGTGACGAACAAACTTTGGGTATTCCATTCAAAATCACCGAATTTTACACATGCACTTATTGAATGTGGTAAGTTCTTCTTTTACCGCATCCTTTCTTACGGGTTGGACATGGGAGCAATGGTGTTATTAATCAATGTCATGAACAGCAATGAATATGTGGCAAAAATTATCACTCAAATTATTGTTATCCTAGCTAATTACATTTTCAGCAAGTTGTTCATTTTCAAAGAAACTGAGGTTTTTGAAGAAGAAGTAGGCCAAGGAGAAAAAGACGACTAGGCATAACTATTGAAGAATTTCCTTCTCTTTGTTACTCTTTGTAATGTAGACATTATAAAGAAAACATTGAGGAGGAATTTTTTTATGACTTACACATTACCAGATTTACCTTATGCATATGACGCATTGGAACCTTACATTGATGAAGAAACGATGCACCTGCATCATGACAAGCATCACAATACTTACGTAACGAATTTAAATGCAGCAATCGAAAAATATCCAGAATTAGGCGAAAAAACAGTAGAAGAATTATTATCTGATATGGATGCTGTTCCAACAGATATCAAAACAGCTGTACGCAACAATGGTGGTGGACATGCTAACCATTCATTTTTCTGGGAAATCATGGCACCGAATGCGGGCGGCGAGCCTACTGGGGCAATAAAAGAAGCAATTAATGAAGCTTTTGGCGATTTTTCTTCTTTTAAAGAAGAATTCAAAAAAGCAGCAGCTGGACGTTTTGGTTCTGGTTGGGCTTGGCTTGTAATGGAGAATGGGAAATTAGCTATTACCTCTACTGCAAATCAAGATTCTCCATTGATGGAAGGTAAGACACCAATTCTAGGTTTAGATGTTTGGGAACATGCTTACTATTTGAAATATAAAAATGTACGTCCAGACTACATTGCAGCATTCTGGAATGTTATTAATTGGGACGAAGTAAATAAACGTTTCGAAGCAGCAAAATAACTATTTTCTCCATCATATCAGTCTTAAAAATAATTTGGAAAATAAACGAGCGAAAGCTTGCGAGCGTTTTCTAAATTGGGTATAATGTTCTTGCAAGGTTACTTGCAAGAACTTTTTTGGAGGCTATACATTTATGGAACACGGAACAGTTAAATGGTTCAACAATGAAAAAGGATTTGGGTTTATTACAGTAGATGGCGGAGATGACGTATTTGTTCATTTCTCAGCAATTCAAGGAGACGGCTTCAAGAGCCTAGAAGAAGGCCAAGAAGTAGAATTTACGATTGTTGAAGGTGCGCGCGGTCCTCAAGCTGCTGAAGTGACTAAATTATAATAATTTGTTGGATAAAGACACGACTTCTTAGGGAGTCGTGTCTTTTTGTCTATTCAAGAAGTTTTTTGATTTCTTGACTAAGTAAATAGATTTGTTCACTAGATATTTCATAACTAATTGTCAAGCAAGGTACATCTTCTTCATAAGTAACGGTTTTTAAAGAAGTATCAGTTGTTCGGATGATCAATTCCGGCTTGAATAAAAGGTCGTTAGTAAACACAACATTTAAATACATACTCAGCTGTTCTTGAAGAATTTCCATATATGCTAACTCCAAACCAATCGGAAGGTCACTCTCAAATTTGATTTTGATTTCTTTATTAAAGTAAGTAGGAGAAATGATTAACATGAACGCTTCTGCTAAATTCCAAGAATGCAACCAATCAAGTTCCTCAGATTCGTTTTTAAATTGTTCCGTCAATCGGTTGATTTCTCGGTGGAATGCCGGATAACTCATCTCGATAAAAGAGGTAATTTCATGTTTGACGATCGAAAATTGAGGAAATAGCAATCCATGCATCCCATTTGCGAGCAGTGTACTGTTCAACAGCGACTTTTTTGAATGGATTTGGGCAGACTTGAATCGATTGGAGTGAATATAAGAATAAAAACTAGTCTGCAGTTGTTTTACAGGAGTCGCAATTTTTGTATGGATACGCAAAGCAGTTTGCAGATAGTCCTCTTTCAAATAAAAAGCAGCCCGAGATTGCATCTAAAGAAACAAGAACATGCTATCTGTCAGACTGAAACGCATACGTTTATAATTCGTTGTTAACTCTTCAGCCATTTTTTCAAAGCCATTCCAAAGGTCAAGTGAAAAATCAGGTAATTCTTTTGCTGGAATAACGTGTCCTTGTTGAGAACGAAGATAAGTAACAGCTAGTATAAAGGACCATTCGATCATTTTTATCTTATTTGGTTTTTGATGAACGATAGCAAAAGAATCCTCCACTTCTGAAAATAATTGATGAAACTCTATTGAAGCAAAAGGCCATTCAACACTGCGATAGGATGGCCATAGTATCAAATAAATCAAATAACGAATTTGCATCTCACTTCCTTTGAAATACATCTCGCCTTTTTTTGTTTTGATCTGCAGTTGATATTTTTTAGTATCTGATTGATGCGAGTAATGTGCCGCCGAAGGATGGATTCACTGATATTATTATCCTCAGAGAATTCCGCAATCGTTACTTTCGAGTCAAGGCATAAATTTTTCAACAGATGAAAAATAGGCGAGCGCTTCAAAATGGACAGAATCAATTCTTGAAAATCCGAATTGGTACCTAAAAATAAATAATTACGTCCTTCCTTTCTGAACTGATCGCTAATGGAGAGGGTGCGTACTTGTTCACAATAATTTTGTACAGAACGTTTGTCACAAGCAGTGAATTCAGCTAATTGTTCGATAGACCAAATTTTATTGGAATGATAGATGGTATCAAGAATAGTAATCTGTAAACGTGTGGTCTTTTCCAATAATGAATAAAAATCCATGAATTTTAATTCCTCCAATCAATAATTAGTACTTAAGTTATCTTGATATTAAAAAATAATGTTATTTTTTAACGGAAAATGTATGCAGAAAAAACAATTTATAATAAAAAAAAGTTTGTTATATGAAAAGCTATACCTTTAGTTTGATAAACAAAATATTGATTTTATTGTTATTTTATTTATTTGTGAATAAATTTACTTCAAAAAAAATAAAAATATTTTTTATTCTTTTATGCTTAATTTCATTATAATTCATCTCATAAAAAAAGCATAATTTTATACTAAAAATAGAAAATCGATTATTTTGTACTTTATTTTCGTGAAAACTGGATAGTTATTTAAAAAAAGATTAAAACTTAATAATAGATTTATCATTGAGATGTTGTTAAACTTCCTCTGACTTAAGTTGAAAACAAAATCTGCACAAAAAGATATCTTTTTGATTAAAAAATGATAGCTAAGGGGTGTTGTAATCTTTTCTTTTTTATAACGATCAAAAATTTGGGGATGACCGATAGAAGGGTGACAGGAGGAAAAAATGAAAAAGGATTATAAAAAAAGTATGAACCAGAAGGCACGGGCAAAAAGTAGATCGAAAAAAATCTTGCTTGCCGGTACATCCATTGCAGCTGGTGTGATGTTAGGGATCACACCAATCTCAATGGCTACGCCATTATTTACTATTGGTTCTCAACAAGTACATGCAGATGTAATCAGTGGGCAACTGTTTAACAATTTAAGTACAACGAATACTAGTGGGACTACAGCTGCTGCCCCATTTCTTCTTCAGGGGGCGAGTCGAGATGTTGATTTTGTTATATCAGCGAATAGTGGTATTGATGTTAGCGTGATTAATGGAACGCGTCGTGCTGTCTTAGCTATTCCAGAAGAAATGCAAGGATTGGTCACTCCGAATGGAACTGGTACTTTCTACACAGATATTTTGCTTCCAGGAAATAGTTTAGCACCTCTATTAAATATTGTAGATGGAGCGGTGACTACTTTGGTAGGAGCAGTAGAAGGTTTGATTAATTTGAATCCTTTAGCTACAGTGAATCTTTCGGAAGTTTATGAACAACTTGCTTTATTGAATAATCTAAGTACACTGACTTCTGCTGAAGTAGAATTGCAGCTTCAAATGCAAGGGGATGAATACATCTACGGAGAGCTAGACGGTGCCTTGGAAACCGTGATACGAGAAAATTTAAGTAATATATTGAGCGGAATCAATAATGCAGTTCAAGCAATCGAGGCAACTTCAACTGGAGGGCTTCTTGGAGATGCAGCGGCCGGAACAATCAATACTGCTTTAGCAGTTACAGTCAAGCCAGCGTTCAATCTTACGTTTAATACCGCTTTGGCATTGGTGAATGTCGGTTCTTATTTCCTTGGTAATCTTGCTGATGCAAGTATTTTGGGTGAAACGACTGTTACTATACCGACAACGATCCAAGATCCTACTTATGCAGACTTAACAAATGCAGGTGTCGACATGACTGTTCCTTATGAAGCAGGATTTATCGGTACCATTCTTAAATCAGACATTCTATCGATCTCTATTGCTTCGAATGTTGATGGCTATTCTCCAGTGTTTTATGCAGCTGAAGAAGTCACTGCTCCTTATAACGTAGAAGTTACAGGTAATTCTACTGATGGTTATGAGGTGACTGGGATGGCAGATCCCAATGCCACAGTTCGTATTTATGATGATGAAGGAAATATGATTGCAGAGGGACAAGCAGATGAAAATGGTAATTTTGCTATTCCAGTCTCGGCAGAAGATGTTGTGCCCTTAGAACAGATCCAATTGATTGCTTATGATGAAAATGGTGTAGCAAGTGCGCCAACAGCAGCAATTATTCCAGATGATGATGAAGGAGATGCTGATGCCGATGCCGATGCTGATGCCGATGCTGATGCGGACGCTGATGCGGACGCCGATGCCGATGCGGACGCTGATGCCGATGCGGACGCTGATGCCGATGCGGACGCTGATGCTGATGCGGACGCCGACGCTGATGCCGATGCGGACGCCGATGCCGATGCCGATGCGGACGCCGACGCCGATGCTGATGCCGATGCGGACGCTGATGCCGATGCCGATGCGGACGCTGATGCCGATGCGGACGCCGATGCCGATGCCGACGCTGATGCTGATGCTGATGCCGATGCTGATGCAGATGCCGATGCGGACGCAGATGCCGATGCGGATTCTGACGCAGATGCCGATGCCGACGCTGATGCTAATCATCCAATGGGAGACATGCATTCTCATGATCAAGATTCAGTGCAGATGCCAATAAGACATGGTCATTCAAATACTCCAAAACCAAGTACTACAGGTGGCTCTACACCGAAATCCTTGCCAAAAACTGCTGAGACATTTCATAGTTCACTTTCTTGGTTAGGAGCAGCTCTGTCTACACTATCTGGTTTAGGAATTTGGAAAATCAAAAAAAATAAAAAAACAGATAACAATAAATAATTAAGAAAGAAGCCGTTGCGGCAAGCAGTTCCGTATCTATGATTTTTTGATAAAAACGGATGTTCAGATTTTGTTTGCCGCAACTTCTTTTTAATATGAGGTGATTGAGTGCTAGTTAAGACAAAAGAAAGCTATTTGCCAGCAATCAAAGAAATGATAGAAACAATTGAAACAAATATATCAAAACAATTGATGATCGTCTCTACAGGAGATTTTACGAATAGAGGAAAGATCTTTGAATTCTACGGCAGTAATTTTGATACGATTTGGCGGAATTTTTTGACAGCATACCATGTCAATAAGCTGGATCAGGCGACTTATTTAAGAATTGATATTGTTATTGAAGAAGAAAAAAACAACTATGAGCAGTTTATACAGCACTTAAAAAAATCAGAAGAAATAATTACATTGATTTCAATGTAAGAATTGATGGGCTAAGAAAAAGAAGTTTCTTAAAAGAAGAACTGGTAGCAAATGCGATCATCAAACCTAGTAAAACACATAAAGTTGGGAAGAATCTTCCTGATTTAAGAATCGACGCTCAAAATTACCGCAGTTATGTGAAACGCAAGTATGGTCGTGAAGAGACAGATCTCAGCTACTTGGAGCGTTCTGCGTTCTATTACTTTAAAACAAAATCTTTTTATTTTGAAGGCGGTCATATTTATCCTTTGCAAGATTACGGTAATGGAAATTGCTTACGGGAAGTTTCATATGAAAATTTATCAGAAATAACAGATCTAGTGATCGAAAAAGGAAGTATATATCTACAAAACCAGCTAACTGCTACAGGAAAATTTATTTACGGATATTATCCTTGTTATAATCAACTGCTTAAAGGTTACAATTCCGTGAGACACTTTTCGTCTTTATATGCGCTAGCCGAAGCAGCAGAATACTTTTCGGATGAAAAAATGCTCTCAGAGGTTGAAAAGGGTTTAGATTGGGGGATTGAAAATCTGACTTCGGAGACTGACGGTTATTTTTTAATCAAGGATTATTTAAACACAGAGATCGAATATAAGCTAGGAGCACAGGCTACAGCAATCTTAGCTTTTTCAAAATACATCGAACAAACAGGTGATGAACAATACGTTCCAATCCTAAATCGTCTGATAGAAACTGTTTCCGCTAAATTTTTAACAAATGAGCATCGAACGATTCATGTACTTAATGCACAACTAGAAACGAAAGAAAAATTTCGGATCATTTATTATGATGGTGAAATTTTATTCTCTTTGCTTCGAGCATATGAGATTTTAGGCAATAAAGAAGTTTTTGCTATATGTCAAGGTTTGATGGACCAGTTCGTAGCGAACGACTATCAAAAATATCATGATCATTGGTTAAGTTATGCGACCAATGAAATGCTGAAACATAGCCAGACAGAAGAATATTATCGCTTCGGTATAAAAAATGCGTTAGATAATATCGACTTTATTGATAAAAGAGATACTGCTTATCCTACGATGCTGGAATTGCTTGTCGCTGCTTCAAAAATGATGAGAAAATTGGAGTTCAGCACGTGGAGAAAAACGATTTTTGCTGAAGAAACTGACTTCTATAAGGTAAAAGAAAGAATAAATACAGTAATGAAAAAAAGGGTGAGACATGAGATTACTACTGGGGTCATGTTCCCTGAATTTGCTCAATTCTTCAAAGAACCAGAAACAATAAAATATGGCTTTTTTTGCACGTCATGATCGTTTTCGTATGAGGATCGATGATGCAGAGCACTTTTTATCAGGATTGATTAACTATCGAATGTATGATCAAAAGAAGGAGTGAGAAGAATGGTTGGATTCATTCGCTTTGTTACATTAGCTGCATTTGGTGTTTTCTATTTAGGTCTTAAAATACGTCGGAAAAATGATCAAAAAAATAATCTGAAAGAATCAGATTTAAGTCAATATAAGAAAAATGAAGAAGGGTTGTATCCTTGGGAAGTGGATCAAGATGATTCTCCGAAAAGGATCGAACCGAATGCCTCCAGATATGTAAACCAGGCAAGGCCAAGAAGAGGCAGGTGGTAAGGCGTCTAGAAAAAAACAAGAAAAACAGGAGGAGAGTTATGACTTCGATACATTCATTATTAGTTGATATGGATGGCCATTATTTAAAGAAATATAGAGATTTAGATAGAAATATCCAAGATGTTGAATATTTCTCAGGCCACTTAAAACGAAACATGGATTATTCTGATACGATGTTTGTTTGTGTTTCGCCAGAAAGAAGGAGTTACGTCAATCGAAAGGTCGTGAAATGGCGAGATGGAAATGAACAAATCATCGGAAAAGAAAATTGGTTTGGGGTGATCGTTACTGAAAAACCAATCATGGATCCGTCAGTGACGACACCACAGTTCATCGTAGAAGATAGTTGGAAATTTTTATTGGAATTATCTGCGAAATTGCGTTCCTGTTTTGTAAATCCGGTTGTTGCGATTACCGGGTCAGCAGGGAAGACTTCTACGCGAATGATGATCACTCATTTGCTTCAAGAAGAGAAAGTTTTGGAAAACAGGGGAAATCACAACGTTCGGTTTGCTGTTCCTTTATACATGAGTAAATTACTTTCTAATCCTGATGTCTTGAATCTTGAAGTTTCTGTCAATGCTTTGAATTCATATGATACAGGGTCGATGTCTAATTTGATACAACAAGATATTGCTATTGTGACTTCAATTGGAGAAGCACATCTTAGTTCTTTAAAAAATACAAAAGGAGTAGCAGTGCATAAAGCAAAAATTTTCGAAGGCCTGAAACAAGATGGAATCGCCATCATCAATGGAGATATAGGAAAAGAAGAATTTTCAATTTTAGTAAGCGCTGCTGAGAAAAGAACCAGCAAAATAGTGGTCTATTCATTACATGATGCTTCAAGAGATGTTTTTGTGAAACAAATCTCACAAAAAAGAGAATATTGCGAAGTCCTAGTTTCTTTTTTCGGAGAAGATATTTTATTGAAACTTGCAGTTTCTTCAGAAGGGATGATCGCTAATTCATTGGCTGCGTTGATTGTAGCAAAAGAACTGAAAAAAGAGATCTCTCCATATATAAAAAAATTTGAGACATTCAAACCACTACCTAAGATATTGGAACGTACGATTTATACATCAGAAACAGGGACAGACTTCACCTTTATTGATGATACGCATAACGCTTCATTGCCTTCCATGAAAAATGCAATCAATTACTTTGATGGGATACAACCATTTTATAAAGGAAATAAAGTCTTGATACTTGGACAAATCGCTGATTTAGGCGATTCAACAAAGCAAATCCACCGCTTTGTACAAGAGGAGTTAAACCAATCGGCTGCCACGCATATTTATGGTTATGGGGAACATTTTAAATTGCTTTTTGAAGAAGGACAGAAAACAGATGATCGGCTTCAATGGTTCGATTCACTTCAGGAATTATGCAATGATCTGGAAACAAAACTAATAGAAGACAGTTTAGTTTTAGCAAAAGGATCAGTTACTGGAAGTGATTTTCATGAAATCGGCAAATATGTGCGTCAGATCGGAAACAAGCATAATATGAAAAGTCAGACTTTATAGAAGGTATTAGGGAAACGCCATGTTAGTCTGAACAGAGTAAAGAGGAATCGTTAAAATGACGGGAAAGGAGTGTGGCAAGTCGATGTCACACTCCTATTTTTGTGAAATACCTGGTTGTTCAATTTTTCTAGCAAAAAATGCATAAAAAAAGATAAAACGGTTATAAACTGCGTATATTCGGGCTTTCGAACTTTTTCGTGGTGTGGTATGATAGTTAAGAATTTTGAGAAAATTTTTAAAAGAATGGTTATTATACAAGAATTATTTTTTAAAGTTTTCTTATGATTAAAAAGTGAATTTGCTGATTGAACAGTTGTATGAGACAATATTTTAGAAAATGTGAGACAGAGGTGTACTATGAAGCAATGGCAAAAAGTTCTATTAACCTTATTAGGTATACTCGTTTTGCTGATAGCCGGATTATCAGCATACGGTATCAGATTTATGGGAGAAGCGAGCCAAACAGTAAACAAAATATCTAAAAACTCTAATCGAATATCTTCCAAACGTTCTGAGAAAGTAAGCATTGATGACAAAGAACCGTTTTCGGTTTTGCTATTAGGTTTAGATACCGGTGGATTAGGAAGAACAGAACAAGGGCGTTCTGATACGATGATGGTAGTAACAGTTAATCCGAAACAAAAAAAATCAACGATTATCAGTTTGGACCGAGATATTTATACGAATATCGTAGGGTATGGAACGGTAGATAAATTAAATCACGCCTATGCATTTGGTGGCGTCGAAATGGCCATGGATTCAATTGAACAACTGCTTGATATTCCTATTGATCATTATGTAACCATCAATTTGGACGGTATGGAAGATTTGATCAATGCGGTCGGCGGCATCAAAGTGAATAATAAAATCGACTTTACGTTGGATGGTGTCCATGTACCAGTAGGTGAACAAACATTGGATGGAGAAAAAGGATTAGCCTATTCCCGAATGCGACACGAAGATCCAGAAGGAGATATCGGGCGACAACGTCGTCAGCGGGAAGTAGTGACGAAAATCGTCAATAAAGTTTTAAGTTTAGATGGCGTAAGCAATTATAGAAAAATTTTAAAAGCAGTCGAAAACAATGTGACAACAGATTTGGATTGGGATGACATGCTTGATGTAGCAACGAATTACACGCCGGCGTTCGAAACGATTAAACAAGACCAGTTGCAAGGTGAAGGTCAAATGATCAATGATATCTACTATCAGATTTTAGGACAAAACGATCTCCTATCGATTCAAAATGAACTGAAGAAACAATTAAATATCAAAACCAGCGACACATTACCTAATTTGAAAAATGAGAATGCTTCAATGATGTTCTTTGATGATTCGGAAGGTGCCGATTCGACAACCGGTGATGGGTCGAATAGTGAAGGATACACTGATTATTCTTCCTATTCAGAAAACACCTATGATCAGTACCAAGATCCGAATACCTATTATCAGCAAACAGAAGATACAAGTCAGTACTATACACCAAGTCAAGATACTCAAAGTTATGATCCTTATGCTGGACAGGAACAAAATGGTTATGGTTATGACCAGAATAATGGGTATGGAACAACAAGTGGGTACTAGAAAAAAATAGTTTGGTTAATAAAGGGTGCCACCTAAATTAGACAAAAAAATCTAACTTAGGTGGCACTCTTTTTATGTGTTAAATATACTTTCTTAACAAGTTTTTAGTTTTTAGCACTTAGTTTAAAAAATAAATCGAATAATTCAGTAGAGTTGCGAATAGTACCCATAAATAATAAGGAATCATGAGCCACATGACTAGGCGATGATGCAGCCATAATTGATACATAAGCACTGACAAGAAAATAACCAAAAGTGTAATATCGATTGCTGCAACGAAGATATTTCTTAAATTAAAAAATAGAGCAGTCCATATGAAATTAAAAATGAACTGAATCACAAAAAGACCTACAAGGTTGTTTCGCTGTTTTTTGTTGTTGTGATTAAGCAACAAATAAAGAGAAATACCCATCAAAATATACAATAAGGTCCACATTGGTCCAAATATCCAACTAGGTGGTGCAAATGGCGGAAGTTGTAAAGAATAGTAATATTCTCCAGGATTTCCGCTAAGCAATCCTGATAAAAAGCCTAATATGACAATTCCTATAACACAAACCCAAAAACGAATATCTTTTATCATCTTCATTCTATTAACTCCTTTCTATAATAATATTTTACATGAAGAATCACAACAATACCTGTATTTAGTTTGTGAAGTAAGAATAATGGAGAAATATTGTTATTTAAAAAAGTTAAAAATTTGTTTATATGAATCATGAATTTGAAAAAGATCGTATTAAATAATTCTCATGTTTTTTACAATTCGTTATTTTCTTATTAACTTCTGTTACAATCTATATTGTAATCGATTACATAAAAGCTTGGCTGAAGTAAAAAATTATACATAGGAAGGTTGATAAATATGAAAAGAGGTTTACTCAAAGTACTTACTGGGGCGGCACTCAGCACGATGCTTTTTTCTCCTGCATTGTTGATTCAAGTACAAGAATCATCTGCAATCGAACAAACAGTAGTGACTAATCCCGATTTTGGAGTAGGACAAGGAATTGAGTGGCCAAAACAAGTAGTTGCTCCTTATGTGGATATAACTGCTTATTCTTCTGATGAAGAACTATCTAATAATGGGGCATTGAACTTAGCAGCTGTTGCTCAACAAACAGGACAGAAATTTTTTAAATTAGGTTTTTTACAGGCGAGAGGTATTAGAAATGGTCGAATTGATTGGGCTTGGGGTGGTTTTAATGGTCTAAGTGAGATTGATAATGACGAATGGCAGTATGAAGGAATCAAAAAATCTATCCGGGAATTACGTCAAAATGGCGGAGATGTAGCTGTTTCGTTTGGCGGACTGAATTCAGGAGCATTTTGGGAGGTCACTCAAAATCAAGCACTTTTATATGATGCCTATATGGAAGTTATTCAAGGCTATGGATTGACACGTGTAGACTATGATGTAGAAGCCGCTGCGATGGGATATGAAGCGAATTTGGCAAATGCAAAAGCGGTAAAGAAAGTTCAAGAAGCAACTGGTGTAGAAGTAACGTTGACCTTGCCAGTCATGGATACTGGCCTGATTTCGACCGGATTAGCAGTGTTACAAGCTTATCTGGAGGCAGGAGTGGATTTGACAAATATCAATCTAATGACAATGTGCTACGGAAGCAGTGTACCAGATTATGCCCAAGGGTCGCTTGATGCTGTGGATAATACAATGGTGCAGTTAAAAGAGTATTATCAAAGATTTATGGGAACGACTTTGACGACAGAACAAGCATATGCTAAATTAGGAACCACTCCATCAATCGGATTTGAAAGTGAAGCTCATCCATACTTTACAGCAACGATGTTTAATCGAGTTGTTCAGCATGCAAAAGAACGAAATATTGGAATGGTTTCCTACTGGTCAATGAATCGAGATTCAAAGGTCGATGGAGGACAAGGACAAGTCAATAACCGGTATGAATTTTTAAATGTGGCACAACGTTTTACAGATGACACACCTCTTCCAGAGGACAAAGAAAAACCAACTATTCCAGAGAATTTTAAAGCAGAATTGGTGACATCTAGGCGTGCTGCGCTAAGTTGGTCACCTGCGACAGATAATGATTCTATTGGAAAGTATAACCTTCGATTGATTGGAAACGAAGAAATAGTTGAAAGAAGTACAATAGATATCAAGTATACTTTTGAGAATTTAAAAGCGAATACAACTTATACAGTGGAACTTACAGCAGAAGACCGTTCTGGTAATATTTCGGATAAAACAACATTGACGTTTACAACATTAGCGGACAATGAAAGTGAATATCCAGTATGGGATCCTGAAAAAGTTTATGCGGCTGGCGATCGTGTTGTATACGAAGGCATCATCTATGAAGCTAAGTACTGGACTCAAAACAATAATCCAAGTGAATCTGGAGAATGGGGACCTTGGAGACAGATTTCTTGATTCATAGGTATATATGAAAAATAAATAAAAAATGTAAACAGGAGTTTTATTTAGCTCCTGTTTCTTTTTATTTCAATATAAAATTATAAAAGCATAATGTTTGTGTTAATATAATAAAGCGTTTACAATATGTTTATCAAATGAAGGAGGTTTCTACATGAAAAAGATTAGTACGTTATTGTTTATCGGGTTAGTTAGTTTAGGGTTGTTCGGTTTCAGCATTCCAGGTTTCGCACACGGTTATATTACTTCTCCTGGAAGTCGTGCATATCTAGGAACATCAGCAGCAGGAAATCTAAACCAAAATGTCGGAAGAGCACAATGGGAACCGCAAAGTATCGAAGCTACCAAAAATACATTCATTGATGGAAAAATCGCCAGTGCAGGAGTCAGCGGATTTGAACCTTTAGACGAACAGACATCTAACAGATGGTATAAAAATATGGTCAATCCAGGAACATTGAATATTACTTGGAATTTAACAGCGCAACATCGGACAAGTACTTGGGATTACTACATTACCAAGCCAAATTGGAACCCTGATCAACCTTTGAAATTTAGCGATTTTGAATTGATTACAAAAATAGACGACAAAGCAACCGTACCACCAAAAACAGTCAACCAAACAATTACACTTCCTCAAGACCGCAAAGGATACAATGTGATTTTAGCAGTATGGAATATCAGTGATACGACAAATGCATTCTATCAAGTGATTGACGTGAATATCCAATAATAATCAAAAGGGCTGTGACAAAAAACGTGTCACAACCCTTTTTTGAATAAGCAGTGTTCGCCTGCCAACTCCTCGGTCACAAGTGACAATAGTCACCAAACATGAAAAGCTGTTTTTTGAAATTGTTCCTTATGACTCGGAGCTGAACGGCAGGCTCACGCCTTCTCTCGTTTAATCAGCAAGTCTCGTCATCTTCACGACAACTTCACAACGTGCAGTCTGAGGAAACATATCAACAGACTGTAAATATTCAACATTGAACTTTTTACTTAAATGGACCAGATCTCTGGCAAGTGTAGAAACGTTACAGGAGATATAAACAAGTTTTTTTGGTGGAAATTTCAGTAACGATTGAATCAATGCGTTATCCAAACCCGTACGTGGCGGATCTACGATGATACCATCTGGCTGAAAACCTTCATTCAACCATTTAGGTAGAACTTGTTCGGCTGTACCGACTTCATATCGAGTATTGTGATACCCTAATCTTTCCGCATTTCTTTTTGCATCAGCGATTGCTTGAGGAACGGTATCCATTCCTCGGACTTCTTTGACCTTTTTTGCTACACTTAAACCAATCGTACCAACTCCGCAATAAGCATCTACGATTGTTTCATCAGGCTGGGCACCTAATGCTTTGATTCCTTCACCATAAAGCAGTTCGGTCTGCTGAGGATTCAACTGAAAGAAGGCGCGAGGAGAAAGATCGAAAGTCACTTCATTGATTTGTTCTTCAATGGCTTCTTTTCCCCATACGTGGATCGTTTCATCCCCCATTACGAGAGATGTTTTTTGTGCTTGGACATTTTGCATGATCGAAACAACTTCGGGCAGGCGTTCATTGATCTCGCGAATCATTGCGTTTTTTTGTGGGAATTTTTTACTGCGAGTAATAAAAACGACTTGCAGCTCTCCAGTTTTGACACCGATTCTGACCATGATCGTGCGGAAAATACCACTGTTTGTCCGTTCATCATAGATGGGTGCATCAAATTTATTCAATAGTTGAACAACAGTATTCATCACTTTTTGTGTTCGGGGTTCTTGTACCAAACAGTCTGTTATAGGAACTAACTGATGCGAGTTTGCTTCATATAAACCAGCTTCGGTCTTTTGCGTTTGTTTATTTTTTCGTAATTGAAATTGTGCTTTGTTTCTATAATGCCATGGATCATCCATCCCAATCGTCGGTAACAACTGGTAGGATCGAAAGCCTGCTGGTTTGAATTTTTCCAATGCTTGCAAGAGTAGATCCTTTTTAAAATCCAATTGTGCTTGATAGGCTAAGTGTTGTAATTGACAGCCACCGCATTCATAATAAACAGGACATGGCGCCACTACGCGATCTTTGCTTGGCTTTTTGACTTTTATTAATTCTCCTTCTGCATAACGAGGAGTTGCTTTCGTGATTTTGACTAGTACTTCTTCTTTTGGTAGTGCATACGGAACAAATATAATCAATCGTTTGAAATAACCAATTCCTTCGCCATTTATGCCTAAACGCTTGATTTTCAAAGGAATCGTTTGTCCATTTTTGACAATTGTTTCTGCCATAAGTATCTCCCTTTTTCTTTTTTCTGTGGTTTATTCTAACATATAATACCTGATTACGGGGATTTTCTATGGTATGATAGAGAATATATGTTCGAGGAGGATGTTTATGTTAACCGTTACGAGAATCAGTAAAGGCAAAGGCCCTTTCTATCGCGTAGATTTATCTGAAGGAGAAGCTTTACAAGTATCTGAAGATGTATTAGTACGCTATCGTTTGTTAAAAGGACGGGAATTAGACGAAGAAACTATCCAAGAGATCAAGAAGAGCAGTGGCGCTGATTTCGGATTTCAGCTAGCAATGAATTACTTAAGCTATCAGTTACGGTCGGAAAAAGAAATCCGAACATACTTAAAAGAAAAGGAAATCCTTCAAGAAGACCGAAATAAAATCGTAGCTCGCTTAAAAGAATTGGATCTTGTCAATGATTTGGTCTATGGGGAAAGTTATGTGCGCACGAACATGCGCTTAAGTGACAAAGGTCCAAAAAAATTGTCACAGCAAATGCAGCAAAAAGGATTAAAACTAGAGATTATTGAACAGGCGCTCGCCCAGTATACAGTTGAAGACCAAGTTCAAAATGCACATCAAACAGCTGAAAAAACATTTGGAAAAAATCATGGGAAAAGCCAAAAAGAATTATTGCGGAAAATCCAACAAACTCTGATGACAAAAGGTTTTTCTCAAGAAGTGATCCAACAAGCGATGGCTGATCTTCCGCAAGAAGTAGACCAGGAAACAGAATATGATTATTTAGTCAAACAAGGGGATAAACTATGGCGAAGAAATTCAAGGTTTGAACCTAAAAAAAGAAACCTAAAAGTAAAACAAAGCTTATATCAAAAAGGATTTGATTTGGATATGATCCAGCGATTCATTACGGAAAAGGAAGAGGAAAGTGAATAAAGAATGGGAAAAATGGACAGACGAAGAAACAAAAGAATTTCAAGATCAGTTCATTCAATGGTATGAACAAGAAAAAAGAAACCTGCCATGGCGCTACAATCGGGATCCTTATCGTATCTGGATCTCTGAGATCATGCTCCAGCAGACCAGAGTAGATACAGTGATCGATTATTTTTATCGCTTCATGGAATGGTTTCCTACAATTGAAGAATTGGCAACTGCTCCAGAAGAAAAGCTTTTAAAAGCTTGGGAGGGGCTTGGCTATTACTCAAGAGCCCGAAACATCCAAGCAGCTGCTAAACAGATCATGTCTGAATTTGACGGAAAAATGCCGCAAACGCCTGAAGAAATCAGCTCATTGAAAGGAATAGGCCCCTATACGACAGGAGCGATAGCAAGTATAGCATTTGGACTTCCAGAACCTGCAGTTGACGGTAACGTGATGCGAGTAGTCAGCAGATTGTTTTGCATTGAAGCAGATATTGCCAAAGCTTCCAGCAGGAAAATCTTTGATGAAGCGATGCGGAAAATCATTGATGAAACGTATCCAGGTGAATTCAACCAAGCAATGATGGATCTAGGATCAGCTATCTGTACACCAACTTCTCCAAAGTGTGAAGCTTGTCCGATCCAAGCCTTTTGTTTAGCCAACAAACGAGGAATCCAAACGAGTTTTCCTGTAAAAACAAAAAAAGCAAAGCCAAAAAACGTTTATTATATCAGTGCGGCTCTTCAAAATCATTCGGGAGCGTATTATTTTGAAGAAAGAGATAGCCAAAAACTGCTAGCGAATATGTGGACATTTCCAATGGTGGAAGTGACACAAGAGGAGTACGAGCGATTGAAAAAAGAATGGGAAGCAAAACAGGAAGTCGATCTGTTTGATGATCTAGTAGCAGAAGACGGAAAAGAGCTTCCCTTCGAAAAGCAGGAACTTTTTATTTGGCAGACACGTCATTTAGGAGAGGTTACTCATGTTTTTAGTCATCTGAAATGGCATGTTCTCCTTTTTTACGGACGGGCAACCGAGGAAGCAGAACAGGAATTTACCGAGAACAAAACTTCGAAGTGGTTGAAGCCTGCTGCATTTGATTCGGTCGTTTTTCCGAAGGTACAAATGAAACTAGTGGAACAGTTGGAGAAAAATCGAAACAATAGGAATCCTTTCTAGGCAAAGCTCATTTTTATTGATATAATAATTATGATGTCGGTGTAATGAACACCCAAACACAAAGCACAAAATGCTGCTTAAGGAAGGGTTGCTATGGGAGTTCCAAAAGAAGGAGAGTTTGTGACGATCCAAAGTTACAAGCACGACGGCAGATTGCATCGAACGTGGCGAGATACCATGGTATTGAAAACAAGCGAACACTCTATGATCGGCGTGAATGATCACACATTAGTTACTGAATCTGACGGACGCCGATGGGTAACGCGCGAACCAGCGATTGTGTATTTTCATAAAAAATACTGGTTCAATGTAATAGCAATGATCAGAGAAAAGGGGGTTTCCTATTATTGTAATCTAGCTTCACCTTTTTTGCTGGACGATGAGGCCTTGAAATATATCGACTATGACTTGGATATCAAGGTGTTTCCTGACGGCGAGAAACGACTATTGGATGTCGATGAGTACGAGATGCACAGCAAAATGATGAATTACCCGAACGATATTGACTTCATCCTAAAAGAAAATGTGAAGATTCTGGTTGACTGGATCAATAATGGAGATGGCCCGTTCTCAGAAGGCTATATTGATATTTGGTATGACCGTTACAAGCAATTGTCGCGTAAGTAAACGCAAAAAAGAACAGTAAGCCAGTGAGAAATTTTTCTCAAAAGCTTGCTGTTTTTTTTTGAAAAATTTTTTATAAAGTCTTTTTCATATAAATGTGAGGCATGCCAGCGTCTTCAAAAGGCTCACCGTAAGCTATGTAACCAAGCTTTTCGTAAAAAGCTTCCGCTGTAGACTGCGCTCCTAATAAAATCGTATTATAGCCTTGATTCTTAGCAAAGGTTTCTGCTTCTTCAATCAATAGTTTACCTAAGCCTTGGTGTCTGTATTCAGAAAGAATCGCCATTCGCTGTAATTTCATTTTTCCGTTTTCTAAAGGCAAAAGGCGTACAGTTCCTTGCGGTTCTTTTTTATCTGAGTACAGAACGAAATGGATGCAATGTGCTTCATCTTTATCTATTTCTCGAGACAAAGGGACACCTTGTTCGACTACAAAGACTTGATGTCTGATTCTTACAGCATCTAAGTAAATATTGCTCATTGTATCTTTTGTTTGTACAACTTTCATGGTCTAGCCACCTTCCTTTCGTATAGTATACTGGAAAATAAAATAAATAAAAAGTATGGAAAGTTTTCGAAAATAAAAAAAGAATAAAAGAATTTTTAGTGAATATAATATATACTAGGAAGAAAGAAAGGAGGAAATCTATTGTTTGAAAAACTTAGACAGTCTAAACTAATGTTTTGGTCGCTTGAATTATTGATCATAGCTGCACTGATCATGATTTCATCAGAAATAAATTTTATTTTTGAACCGATCGGGACATTTTTTTCCACGTTATTTGCACCCGTACTGATTGCAGGCTTTCTTTACTATTTGCTGAATCCTATCGTCAAGCTGCTGATGAAAGCAAAAATCAAAAGAATATGGGCTGTCGCAATTGTGCTGCTCCTTTTAGTTGCAGCAATTATTTGGATTTTACTTAGTGTCATTCCAAGTCTAGTACAGCAAATTTCCTCATTGGCATCTAGTATGCCTGATTTTATCAAACAGGTGGAAAGTTGGTTAAAAGAGGTAGCCGAATTGCCTGTGTTCAAGGAAGTTGATATCAATAAATATTTTGAACAATTAGATATTTCTTACGGGACGATCATCCAACAATTCCTTAGTGGCGTTTCCAACAGTTTAGGTTCGATCGTTGGAACGATTGCTTCGGCAACCGTAGTGATCATTACGGCACCCTTCATCTTGTTCTATATGTTGAAAGATGGCGAAAAACTAGTGCCAAACATCCAACAGTTTTTCCCGGAGAAAAGAAGAAATCAAATTGTGGAATTATTGGGACAGCTGAATAAAACATTAGCTAATTATATTAGTGGACAAGCAATTGAATGTCTATTCGTCGGCACTTTTACATTTTTAGGATATATGATCATCGGTGTAGATTATGCTTTCTTGTTCGGGGTCATTGCAGGATTGACCAACCTGATACCATATTTAGGACCTTATCTAGGGCTAGCACCTGCATTTTTAGTGACGATCTTCAACGATCCGATAAAAGCATTGCTTTGTTGTTTAGTTGTACTAATCGTCCAACAGTTAGATGGAAACATCATTTATCCGAATGTAATTGGGAAATCACTGAAGATCCATCCTTTAACGATCATTATCGTCCTTCTAGTAGCAGGAAACATTGCCGGATTGCTTGGTATCTTCTTAGGTGTTCCTTTTTATGCAATCTGCAAGACAATCATTTCCTATATAATCAAAATCATCAAGGAAGATAAACAAAATGAAAACAAGAAAAAAATTGCTACGACCTCGTAGATAGTTTTAGTACACTTGTTTTTATTGCAAAGAAAATTGCTTTGTGATACCATTTTAACGTGGCTATAGTGCCACGTTTTTTTCTATCGTAAACTAAAAATTAATTTTATAAGGAGAGAATGCGATTATGAATGCTGACCCTGAGAGTCAGTCGCTGTTAGCGCAGATTTTATTATTGATCGTTTTGACATTGATCAATGCTTTTTTAGCAGCTTCCGAAATTGCTGTTGTTTCGATCAATAAGAATCGAATCGAGCAAAAAGCTGATGAAGGAGATGTGAAATCTCAAAAGCTTTTAAAAATATTGCAGAATCCAAATAATTTCCTATCGACAATCCAAGTAGGAATCACTTTGGTCAACATTTTGTCCGGTGCGTCACTAGCAAATACTTTATCGGAACGGTTAGCTCCGGTATTAGGTGGCGGTACAGCGGCAAAAAATATTGCAAATATCATTGTGCTGGCTATTTTGACCTATGTATCGATTGTTTTTGGAGAATTGTACCCTAAACGTATTGCTTTAAATAAATCAGAAGAAGTCGCAAAGTTCACTTCAGGGCTGATACGCTTGATCGGCGTAGTAGCTAAGCCCTTTGTCTGGTTGCTTTCTGCTTCTACAAGTTTGTTGGCACGTATCACACCGATGACCTTTGATGATGAAGATTCAAAAATGACCAGAGATGAAATGCGTTATATGCTTGAAAACGAAGGCGTATTGAACAACGAAGAATTGGAAATGCTCCAAGGGGTTTTTTCTCTTGATACGAAAGTTGCTCGAGAAGTAATGGTCCCACGAACGGATGCATTTATGATTGATATCAATGACACTGTGGAAGAAAATGTGAATAAAGTTTTATCGGAAAACTATTCAAGAATTCCTGTCTATAATGAAGACAAAGATAAGGTAGTTGGAATCCTTCATACAAAGAATTTACTAAAAGCAGCCCATAAATTTGGCTTTGATCATTTAGATATCAAAAAAATCATGCAGGAGCCTTTATTCGTTCCTGAAACGGTCTTTATTGATGATCTATTATATGAAATGAAAAAGACACAGAATCAAATGGCTATTTTATTGGATGAATATGGCGGTGTCGTTGGTTTAGCAACATTAGAAGATCTTTTAGAAGAAATCGTCGGAGAAATCGATGATGAATCAGATGAAGTTGAGAATCTTTATGAAAAAATCGATGAACACGAATATATTATCCAAGGACGAATGCTGATTGATGAATTCAATGAAGCTTTTGACAGTGATTTGCATATGAGTGATGTAGACACAATGGCTGGTTATTTGATTACAGCATTAGGCATGATTCCGGATGAAGGCGAAAAGTTATCATTTGATGTCGATAATATTACGCTGGTTTCTGAAGAAATGGAAGGTTCTCGAATCCTTAAAATCCGTGTCATTTTTCATGATCCGGAAGAAACAGAAGCGGAACCTGAAGAAGAACGCAGATACTTCAGAAAAGAATTCGAAGATGACGAACCAAGAAGATAATTGGAAACTTGGTTATAAAAGAAAGACGTGTTGCTTGAATAAACAAGCAACATGTCTTTTCTTTAGTCAGCTGACAAAAATATTTGACTCTTATGATTTGGTGGCTTTTTCATTCGCTGAATCCATGCTATACTGATTCAGTTGTAGTAATTAACAGAAGTTGTGAAAAAGCTGTCTTGTATCAAGTAATAAAAACAGCTAAGCAAAAACAGCTTCTCTTGTTTTTGGGTTGGTGGGGATTATTACCGATGCAAGCTTTTAAACACTGTTTACTCGGAAAAAGGGACGGCGACACGGCTTTTGTCACAGCCCTATATGAAATTGTCTTTCCTTAAGAGAACAGACAATCTGTCTAGAAAAAGATAAATAATTGAATGGAAGAAATGGAGTTAGGTTATGAATAATCCAGAATTAAAGCAGCAAGTGGACAATCGCAGAACGTTTGCGATCATTTCCCATCCGGATGCGGGGAAAACAACGATTACAGAACAATTACTATTGTTTGGTGGAGCTATTCGTCAAGCCGGAACTGTAAAAGGAAAGAAAACAGGTAATTTTGCCAAATCAGACTGGATGGAAATCGAGAAACAACGTGGAATATCTGTCACTAGTTCTGTTATGCAGTTTGATTATCAAGGAAAACGAGTAAATATCTTGGACACTCCAGGACATGAAGATTTTTCTGAAGATACTTACCGTACTTTGATGGCTGTGGATAGTGCGGTCATGGTAATCGACAGTGCCAAAGGAATCGAAGCACAGACAAAGAAATTGTTTCAAGTGGTTAAAAAACGTGGCATCCCGATTTTTACTTTTATCAACAAACTAGATCGTGATGGTCGCGAACCATTAGAACTGTTAGAAGAATTAGAAGAGTTATTAGATATCGAGTCTTATCCAATGAATTGGCCAATTGGTATGGGAAAAGGTTTAGAAGGTCTTTATGATATTTACCATAATCGTGTAGAGTTTTATCGTCCGGAAAATTATCAAGGAGAACGTTTAGTAGAATTGGATGAAGATGGTCTGCTTCCTGATAATCATCCTTTAACTGAAAATTCCTTATATGAACAAGTCTTAGAAGAAGTAGAACTACTCAAAGAAGCTGGAGATGCATTTAATCAAGAAAAAATTGCTCGTGGCGATCAGACACCAGTATTTTTTGGTTCTGCATTAACTAATTTCGGTGTACAGACTTTTTTAGAAACTTTCGTTGAATTAGCACCAGCTCCTTATGGGCATAAAACACAAGATGATCAGATGGTAAGTCCTTATGAAGAAGAATTTTCTGGTTTCGTATTCAAGATACAAGCAAATATGAACCCAGCCCATCGTGACCGAATCGCTTTTGTCCGAATCTGTTCTGGAACATTCGAGCGAGGAATTGATGTCTGGTTAGAACGTACAAATAAAAAATTGAAATTAAGCAATGTTACGCAATTTATGGCAGATTCGAGAGAGAATGTAGAAAAGGCAGTAGCAGGTGATATTATTGGTGTATATGATACCGGTAATTATCAGATTGGGGATACATTGTTCGAAGGCAAACTAAAAGTTGCTTATGAAGAACTTCCTTCATTTACTCCAGAGCTGTTCATGAAAGTGACTGCTAAAAATGTTATGAAACAAAAATCCTTCCATAAAGGAATCTATCAATTGGTTCAAGAAGGAGCGATTCAGCTTTATAAAACATATCTAACAGAAGAATATATCATTGGGGCTGTTGGTCAGCTGCAATTCGAAGTATTCCAATATCGTATGTTAAATGAGTACAACGCAGAAGTCATCATGTCTCCGATGGGGCACAAAATTGCTCGCTGGATTGATCCGGAAGATTTAGATGAGAAGATGAGTTCAAGCCGTAATATCTTAGCGCGTGATCGTTTTGATCAGCCGTTATTCTTATTTGAGAACCAATTTGCGGAACGCTGGTTTGCGGATAAATATCCAGATGTCAAACTGAGAAGTTTGATGTAAAGAGGTTATAAAAAATTTGCGTTGCATCAAGTAATAAGGAAAGCCAAACAAAAACAGCTTCTCCTGTTTTGGATTTGGTTGAATACAGTTTACCAAGAAACCATGAGTCTGCCACTCAGTTTCAAGTGCAAATAAAAATTTTGAAAATACATTCTTATACTTTGTTGTTAGCCGTGACGGATTTTCCGTTACGGTTCTTTTTATCATTTAAAACTATAAAAAATGTCTAATCTAAAAAAATATAAAAATTACTTTGCGTACATACTATTAAAGAGAGGAGGGTTTGTGAAATGGAAACAGAATGGCAAAGGCGTCAAAGAAAAAAACAGAAAAAAGCAGAAATGTTGCGATTATGTCGATTGTTGGATGTAAAAGACTGGGACAAAAACGAGCAGATTGCACAAGAAGTGCAATCAATCATCCAGAAAGAAGAAAAAGTAAAAAATAAAGATACGAGTAGATCAAAAAATGAAAAGAGAAAGACACAAAAGAAGCGTAAAAAAATAAAGAGCCAGAAAGCAAAAGAAACAAATGAGGCGTGAATCGTCTCATTTGCTTCTTTAATTATGTTCAAAAGTTGATTAAACGGCTAACGTCGCGTCTAATTCGTGTTTTGGAATAGAGATTTCAACAAGCCCGGCCAATTCGATTACTTTGATTTCATCCTCGTGGTAAACAGCATCTTTGATTTTATCCAAGAAATAATTTTTAGCTTCTTCGATTTCTTTCGGCTGGATTTTACGTTTATCATTGATTAACAAAATTTCATTATGTTCAGGGGCTTCAGTGTAGACAATAGTGGTATTTCCGGCTGTGTAGACTTTGACCAGATGGGCATCAGTGTTTTCAAGCTGGTTCAATACAAGACGGGAATGGCTGTTTGTTACATTTACCAATTTCATGGCGCTCACCTCTTTTATGTATTTTTAATTGCTTGTTTCTTTTATTATAATTTCTTTTTTATAAAATGAACAGTATTTTGACTTTTCTGAAAAAAGAGAGCATGGGACAAAAGTAAAGAACACTTTTGTCCCACGCTCTAAACACGTATAAACAGCGGAAACAGAAGCAACTCCTTCGGAAATAAGCTGAAATTCACAAAAATTTGAAAAGTAATTTTCGTGAATTCCTTCTTATTTCTTGGAGTTAAACGCTTCTGTCCCAGCCTCTATATACATACTAGGTTTACTCAGCCGTTTCTTCGGTTGATTCTTTTGCTAAACGTTCTGGTTTAGAAGTCACAATGATTTTTCCATCCTTATCCAATTTTGCTTTCAACTCATGAATAGAAGGGTGATCAAGGTAAAATTCAGCGATGCCATCTTCGATTTGTTCTTGGATTGTTCGTCGAAGGGGACGAGCACCCATGGATGGATCATAACCTAAGTCAACTAATTTTTCTTTGACATTCGTAGGAACTTCGATATGAAGTTGCTGTGCTGCCAGCATTTGATTGACATCGTCTAGCATCAGTGTAACGATGGTCATCAAGTTTTCTTTTGACAAAGCACTGAATTCGATGATTCCGTCAAAACGATTTAGAAACTCTGGTGTAAAGTAATTATTCAATTGATTCAATACCGAACGAGTAACACCTTCACGTGCCGCACCAAAGCCAACATTTGCTTCTACTTTACCAGTACCGGCATTACTTGTCATGATGATGATCGTATCTTTAAAGCTGACGGTTCTTCCTTGTGCGTCCGTCAATCGGCCATCATCTAAGATTTGCAAGAACATGTGCAAAACATCTGGATGAGCTTTTTCAACTTCATCTAATAAGACAAGACTGTAAGGATTTCTCCGAACTTTTTCTGTTAATTGACCAGCTTCTTCGTATCCAACATAACCTGGGGGAGAACCAATCAATTTAGAGACACTGTGTTTTTCCATATATTCAGACATATCGAAACGAATCATTGAATCTTGTGAACCGAATAATTCATAGGCAAGCTGTTTGGCAAGTTCTGTTTTACCTACACCGGTTGGTCCGACAAATAAGAAGGAGCCAATTGGACGATTCTGTTTGTTCAATCCAACACGATTTCGGCGAATCGCTTTCGCTACACGGTCTACAGCATTATCTTGACCAATGACATGAGCCTTCAAGTCATCTGCTAAGTTTTTCAATTGTGTCTGTTCTTTTTCTTTTAATTCGCCCACTGGAATACCTGTTCGTTGTTCAACGATTTTTTCCATATCTTTTTCGGTGATGACAGGTGTTTCTTCTTCGGTGAGTTGGCGTTCTTTCATTTTTTGAAGTTTGTTGATCTGGTCACGGTAATAAGCCGCTTTTTCGAAATCTTCTTCTCGAGAAGCTAAAACTTTTTGTTCTTCCGCTTCTTGTAGTTTTTTCTCGATTGTTTTAGGATCAACGATTTGAATTGTTAAGTTTTTCTTAGAACCTGTTTCATCTAGCAAATCGATGGCTTTATCCGGCAAGAAGCGATCTTGGACGTAACGATTGGATAAAGTTGCGGCTGCTTCGATGGCTTCATCAGTATATTTTACATGATGATAGTCTTCGTAACGTTTTTGCAGTCCTTTCAAGATACTGATTGTTTCTTCGACAGTTGGTTCATCTACTCGTACGGGTTGCATGCGACGCTCTAAGGCAGCATCTTTTTCGATGATGCGATACTCGTTTAAGGTAGTAGCACCAACCATCTGCAATTCTCCTCGAGCTAAAGCAGGTTTTAAAATATTACCAGCATCCATGTTTCCATCGCCTGCGGAACCAGCGCCGACGATTTCATGCACTTCATCTATAAATAGAATCACATTTTCTGCTTGACGAATTTCTTCAATCAATTTTTGCATCCGTTCTTCGAATTGACCTCGTATACCAGTACCTTGGACTAAGGATACGACATCTAAACGAATGACTTCTTTGTCCATTAATTTTTGTGGGACATCGCCATCTACGATTTTTTGTGCTAACCCTTCTACAACTGCTGTTTTACCAACACCAGGTTCACCAATCAAGACAGGGTTGTTCTTAGTTCGGCGATTTAAAATTTCGATGACACGTTTGATTTCATCATCACGACCGATCACAGGGTCGATATCCCCTTGTCGAGCTTGTTCAGTGATGTTGATTCCGTATTCTCCCAATAAACCTTCTGTATTGCCTTGAGGTGGTTGTCCACCATTGAAGTTGTTGTTTCCACCAAATTGTGTTGGCGGTGTTTGCTCATAGTTTCCTTGCTGTTGCATTTGGCGAGACATGGAACGAAAAAGATCGTCCAAACTACCAAATCCAAATGGATCATTTTGGGCCATATTAGTTAGACCTCCATTTTGCTGATTTTTGATTTTTTGATAACAGCTCTGACAATAATCAAGTTGTGTCCGCTGACCATTGACAGTGGCATACAAGTGAATCGTTGCCTCATTCTTGCCACAGTTTTGACAAAGCATGAATCATTCACGTCCTTTCACAAAAATGGGTACAACCATATTTTACATCTCGTTTTTCATGAGGTAAAAGAATAACCCCTATTTTTTTAGGGATTTATGAGGTAGAAAAGGTAAAATGCCTATTGACCATTCCTGACCTTTGTTCTTATTATACTAAAAATTGAAAGGGAAGCAAGTAATTCGTTTCATATAAAAACAAACAAGGTCAAAGGAAAGAATGATAAACGTCAGGAGAAAAGATAGCGACAAGAAAAAGAAAATAAACACGTTTGTTATAAAATGTGAAGAAAAGGATGAAAAAGAATCCGGAATAATTTGAATACTTTTATCTGAAATTGAATGAAAACTGTTGTATCTAACGAAAAAAAATGTTAATCTTTACAGATGAAAGGGTGACACTTGATAGGATTCTCTGAATTACTAAAAAAGAAAACCCTCACATAAAAACAACACTCACTTAAAGGAGACCGATTAATATGGAAAAGAAAGAATTTCACGTAGTAGCAGAAACTGGGATCCACGCACGTCCAGCTACATTATTAGTACAAACAGCAAGCAAATTTAACTCTGATGTAAACTTAGAGTATAAAGGTAAATCAGTAAACTTGAAATCAATCATGGGCGTTATGTCTTTAGGTGTAGGTCAAGGTTCTGATGTTACTATCACTGCAGAAGGTGCTGACGAAGCTGACGCAATGGCAGCAATCGTTGAAACAATGAAGAAAGAAGGCTTATCTGAATAATGGTTGAAATGCTAAAAGGGATTGCCGCTAGTGACGGTGTTGCCGTTGCAAAAGCTTACCTGCTAGTTCAACCGGATTTAACATTCAGTAAGGCAACAGTAGAAGATACTGCGGCTGAAGAAGCTCGTTTGGATGCTGCATTAGCTAAATCTACTGAAGAATTGCAGCAAATTCGTGAAAAAGCAGCGCAAAGCTTAGGTGAAGCAGAAGCGCAAGTATTTGATGCCCATTTGATGGTTCTTTCAGATCCAGAAATGGTAGGTCAAATCAAGCAAAATATTAAAGACAACAGCGTAAATGCTGAATCAGCGCTAAAAGAAGTAACGGATATGTATATCGGTATGTTCGAAGCAATGGAAGATAATGCTTATATGCAAGAGCGTGCTGCAGATATTCGTGACGTTGCTAAACGTATTTTAGCGCACTTATTAGGCGTTACTTTACCAAATCCATCAATGATCAACGAAGAAGTGGTCGTTGTTGCACATGACTTGACTCCAAGTGATACTGCACAATTAGATCGCAATTTTGTAAAAGCGTTTGTAACAGACATTGGTGGACGTACTTCACATTCTGCTATCATGGCACGTTCTTTAGAAATTCCAGCAATCGTTGGGACAAAAGAAATCACTGCTAAAGTCAAAGAAGGCGATATTTTGGCTGTCAACGGGATCGAAGGCGATGTAATCATCGATCCTACAGAGGAACAAAAAGCTGAATTTGAAAAAGCAGGTGCAGATTACGCAGCACAAAAAGCAGAATGGGAAAAACTAAAAAATGCAGAAACTGTCACAGCTGACGGCAAGCATTTTGAATTAGCTGCAAACATCGGAACACCAAAAGATCTAGTTGGTGTTCATAACAATGGTGGAGAAGCAGTTGGTCTGTACCGTACTGAATTCCTATATATGGATTCTCCGGACTTCCCAACAGAAGATGACCAATACGAAGCTTACAAAGCTGTATTAGAAGGTATGGAAGGAAAACCAGTTGTTGTTCGTACAATGGACATCGGCGGGGATAAAGAACTACCATATCTGCAATTACCTCATGAAATGAATCCATTCTTAGGATATCGTGCATTACGTATCAGTCTATCTGAACAAGGCGACGAAATGTTCCGCACACAAATGCGTGCATTACTTCGTGCATCTGTTCATGGTAACTTACGTATCATGTTCCCTATGGTAGCTACGCTCAAAGAATTCCGTGCAGCAAAAGCGATCTTTGAAGAAGAAAAACAAAAATTGATCAGTGAAGGCAAGGAAGTATCAGATACAATCCAAGTCGGCATCATGATTGAGATTCCAGCAGCAGCAGTCTTAGCAGACAAGTTTGCAAAAGAAGTGGATTTCTTCTCAGTAGGTACGAACGATTTAATTCAATACACAATGGCAGCAGACCGTATGAATGAACGTGTTTCTTACTTGTACCAACCATATAACCCATCAATCTTACGTTTAATCAAAAATGTAATTGATGCAGCACACGCTGAAGGAAAATGGGCAGGTATGTGTGGAGAAATGGCTGGAGATCAAACCGCTGTTCCGCTGCTAGTAGGTATGGGTCTAGATGAGTTCTCAATGAGCGCGACATCTATTCTTAAAACACGTAGTTTAATGAAACGCTTGGACACAGGGAAAATGGCTGAACTTGCTGATCGTGCATTGAAAGAATGCGATACGATGGAAGAAGTCGTTGAACTTGTTCATGAATATGTAAAATAAACAACGTATAAAAAAACTGGTGTAGCTTGTAAAAGAGCTACGCCAGCTTTTTTGTTTTCTGTTCTTTTTTAAGAAAACGTTTTCGTCAGCAAGATTAGACAAAAATAGGGCTTAAGTTTGAGTGACAGTTTGGAGGCTATGTTATACTATATAAATGAAGGGGGACGTAAGGTGAAGGTATTATTATATTTTGAAAGTGAAAAGATGCTTGCAAAATCTGGAATCGGGCGTGCGCTTGATCATCAAAAACGTGCTCTGACGGAAGTCGGTATCTCTTATACACTAGACGACAAAGATGATTATGACATCCTGCACATCAATACATACGGAATCAATAGTCATAATATGGTCAATAAAGCCAGAAGAGAAGGTAAAAAAGTTGTCTATCATGCGCATTCAACAGAGGAAGACTTCCGAAATTCCTTTATCGGATCGAACAAGCTTTCTCCTATTGTAAAAAAATATCTGGTAGGATTGTACCAAAAAGCGGACTATTTGATCACGCCAACACCTTATTCAAAACAGTTGTTGGAAAGCTATGGTATCCGTGTACCGATTCAAGCTATTTCCAATGGGATCGACCTAGAGAAATATCGCCCTGATCCAATGAAAGAACAAAAGTTCAGAGAGTATTTCAAACTATCTCCGGATCAAAAAGTAATCATTTGTGTCGGTTTGTTTTTCGAACGTAAAGGAATCATTGATTTCGTAGAAATTGCTAAGAAGATGCCCGACTATACATTCATTTGGTTTGGTCATGTTCCGATGTACTCGATTCCTCGAAACATCCGGAAAATTGTAAAAGAAGACCATCCTGAGAATGTTCTGTTTCCTGGATATATACGAGGGGAAATCATCGAAGGAGCATATTCAGGTGCAGATCTATTCTTTTTTCCTTCCTATGAAGAGACGGAAGGAATCGTTGTTTTAGAAGCTTTAGCAAGCAAGCAAAATGTACTTGTTCGAGATATTCCAGTGTATAATGGCTGGTTAGAAGATAGCAAGAACTGCTATATGGGGAAGACAAACGAAGCGTTTATCCAACTGATTCAACAGATTACCAATGAAGAGCTACCGAGTTTGACACAAGCCGGTTATCAAACAGCAAAAGAACGAAGTATCAATAAAATCGGTGAAGAACTTAAAAACGTATATGAAAGTGTGCTGAATGAAAAAGTCTCTAGCAAATTAAAAAAAGTACATCAGACAAAGGACTAGTTTGGAGGCGAAAAACATGAAAATCGGCTTTTTTACCGATACCTACTTTCCGCAAGTCAGCGGAGTGGCTACATCGATCAAAACATTAAAACAAGAATTAGAAAAACATGGGCATGAAGTCTATATCTTTACGACAACCGATCCTAATGCGGACAAGTTGGAAAAAGATGTGATTCGAATGCCAAGTGTACCGTTTATTTCTTTCAAGGATCGAAGAGTTGTTGTTAGAGGCATGTGGTATGCTTATTTGGTTGCCAAAGAACTAGAATTAGATCTGATCCATACCCATACAGAATTCGGAGCAGGAATACTCGGGAAGATGGTAGCTAAGAAGTTGAAAATACCCCTGATCCATACTTACCATACGATGTATGAAGATTACCTTCATTATATCGGTAAAGGAAAAGTGATCAGGCAATCCCATGTAAAATACTTATCCAGATTATTTGCTAATCATACGACAGGTGTAGTCTGTCCAAGTGAACGTGTTATTGATACATTACGTAGCTATGGTGTAGTAGCACCGCTTCGTGTGATTCCTACTGGTATCGACATTGAGAAGTTCAAACGTTCTGATATCACTCAGGAGGATATCAACAAGTTAAGGGAGTCATTAGGACTTCAGGAAAATCATCTGATGATTCTTTCTTTAAGCAGGATTTCTTATGAGAAAAATATCCAAGCATTGGTTAATGGATTTCCTCAGGTTATCTCGGCTTACCCTAATGCCAGATTAGTTATTGTAGGAAAAGGTCCTTATGTAGAAGAGTTAGAGGAATTGATTTCCGAACTGCAGTTAGAAGAATTTGTGCAGTTTACAGGAGAAGTGGATAACAATGATGTAGCCCTTTATTATAAAGCGGCAGATTATTTTGTCAGTGCTTCTACTTCAGAGACACAAGGGCTTACTTATACCGAAGCGATGGCAGCCGGCACGCCTTGTGTCGTAGAAGGAAATGCTTATTTGAACCGATTGTTCGATCATCCTTCATTAGGGAAAACTTTTGAAACCGACGAAGACTTTGCACCCGCACTTATTGATTATATTTCCAGTGAAGCCCCTAGAAATCCAAAGGTTTTAGAAGCCAAACTTTATGACATTTCGTCTACTCATTTCGGCGAAGCAATGATCGAATTTTATCAAGATATGGTTGTTTACCATGAAGAAGAGATGCGAAGAAAAGAAGAAGAAGCTTCGATTGAACGAATCAAAATCAAATTAAATTCATTTAAAAGATAAAATTCAAACATTTTTTAAAAAAAAATCCTTGTTTCTAGCGTATACTAGCATAGAAGCAAGGATTTTTGATTTTTAGGAGGTCGAAAGAATGAAACTAGGTTTTATCGGAACAGGCGTTATGGGAAGTGCTGTTGTACGCCATCTACTAGAAGCAGGTCACGAAGTCGCTGTTTATAATCGGACAAAAGCAAAAGCTGATCCTTTAGTAACAGAAGGAGCTGTCTGGGCGGATACACCAAAGGCTGTAGCAGAACAAAGTAATATTCTGTTTACAATGGTAGGTTATCCTAAAGATGTAGAAGAAATCTACTATGGAGAATCGGGGATTTTTTCTGCAGATGTCTCAGGACGTATTTTAGTTGATTTGACTACAAGTACACCAACTCTGGCAGAAAAAATTGCAAAAACAGCAAAAGAAAAAGGTGCAGATGCATTAGATGCACCGGTGTCAGGCGGTGACTTAGGAGCAAAGAATGGCACACTGACGATCATGGTGGGCGGAGAAGAATCGGTCTATAATCAAGTACTTCCTTTATTCAAGGAATTTGGTACGACATTTACATTGCATGGCTCTGCTGGGAAAGGTCAGCATACGAAAATGGCTAATCAAATCATGATTGCAGGCACGATGACAGGAATGACGGAAATGCTTGTCTATGCACAAAAAAACGGTCTCGCTTTAGAAAAAGTGATTGAGACACTTTCAGGCGGAAGTGCAGCTAACTGGTCTTTAAGTAATTATTCCCCACGTATCTTGAAAGAAGATTACACGCCTGGTTTTTTTGTCAAACATTTTATCAAAGATTTAAAGATTGCATTAGAAGAAGCAGAAAAAATGAACCTTGTCTTGCCAGCAACCATCCAAGCGTTGAAACTATACGAAGAGTTGGCAGATAAAGGTTTTGAGAATGACGGAACTCAAGCGTTGATCAAACTTTGGTGGCCTGAAGGGAAAATACCAGAAAAAAAATCATAAAAAACGAGTTTTTTTAGAGAAAATCAATGCAAGTAGGCTATGCTTTTGATACAATATAACAGAAATAAGAAAAGGAGGACCTCCGATGACACATTCACAATTAGTCGCAATCATAAAACGACTGGAGGCTATGGTCGAGTCAGCAGATAATGAACTGCAAGTTCGCCGTTTTGAAAAAGAAGGCGTAGAAAAGTGTACAGTAACTTATGATAAAGCGACCGATACATTTGAATTAACTGAAACAGATACTCATCAGCAATACGAATTCGATAATATCGATATCGTAGCGATGGAAATCTATGATTTAATCCAATAAATTTTAGGATAATTGACATTTGAAGTTGAAGATGCCTAAAAGAAGCCGAGAAGCAGCTAATTTAGTTGCTTTTCAGCTTCTTTTTTATTTAATTGCTCCATTTCAATCTGTTCCTTTTCTAATTTTTTGCGGTAACTAATCAAAATTTGTACAGGATCGATTTCTTCTTTTGATAATTGGCGTTTCAAAGATAAATGAGCTTCTTTTTTTTCATAATAAAAGTCAGGTGGATTGTTCCCAGAAGTAATCATTGTTTCTGCAAGCTGTCCGTAACAAATAAGGTAGTGCTTTTTCTGACTATTGTCCGCTGCCAGTGGCATGCTGAATGTGAGGGATGGTGTTCTTAAAAACTGCTTTTGTTCTTGGATCCGTCTGATGAAATAAGTAACTAATTCGATATCTTTTTGAAGCATGCCAGCTTTTTCGAAATTCAGCTGATAGATGAAATGTTGTTGTCTCTTTTTCAAGTAAGTCAGTAGCTTTTTATTGCGACCCTGAAACAATCCTTGGATTTCCTTCTTTTTCTGTTCAAAAGTCATTTCCTGTAAGTCAGGAAGCTGGACTCGCAAAGCTAATAAGCTGATTTCAGACAACCAAGGCATTTGATACGTTTCTTCCATTATACGCAAAATAGACGGCATTTTTTTATAGAGACGAAAAGGCCCGTATGTTCGAGCCGTAGGAGTATCTGTTAATACAAATCCCTTATTGGAAATATGTACATAATTGTAGTTACTGAAATAATTCATTTGTCGGTTATAAAAAGGACGGTAATGTTGGATCAGTTGACACTCAAGCAACAAAGCATCTAATTCTGTATCTACTACGACAAAATCAAAATCTGTTATATGATGAATCATACGTAATACTTTTTTTGAATGCTGCTTATTCTGATGAAAATAGCTACTTACTCTATTTTTGAGCCGTTTTGCTTTACCAACATAGATGACCATCCCTTCTTGGTTTTTCATAAGATAGACACCCGGCAGCATGGGGAGATTTTTTATTTTTTCTTTTAACATAGGGTCTCCTTTCACGCTTTGAATAAAAAGACTATAACAAATTTTAAAATAATGGACAAGTTTTAGGTAATTGGAACATTCTATCAACAAGAAATACTTTGATAATCAAAATATGTCAGTGCAATAGTTTTTCTAATAAAATAAATAAAAAATGCTGATTTATCAGTTTTTTTAAATGAGTAAAATCTTAAAATAAACTCATATAACAAAAAAATGAACTTTTACGGTTGCATTTTGAAAAAAGTTAAGATATAGTTTGAACATCAAAAGATTTGATAATCAAACTAATTAGTGGACGGTGGAACATGGAACCAGATTTAAAAACAGTAAATGATTATCTTGTTAGTGTCTTCAATGATATTTTGACAATCGAAGAATCTGAGTTGAAAAAATCTCAATTCAAAGATCTGTCAATCACAGAGATGCACACGATCGAGGCAATCGGGATGTACAAGAAAAAAACAACTTCAGAAGTAGCCAAAGAACTATCAATTACTGTTGGGACCTTGACCACTGCTATTAACAAGTTAGTAAAAAAAGGCTATGTCGAACGTATCCGCAGTGAAGATGACCGTCGTGTTGTAAAGTTGGGACTAACGAAAAAAGGAAAGTTACTGTTTCGGGTCCATCAGCATTTTCATCGTGAAATGGTCAAGAACATCTTAGAAGGAATGGCTACGGAAGAACAGCATGCCTTGCTGGATGCACTGAAAAACTTGCATGACTTCTTGCAAGACTATAAGTGAGGATATTTAATGGAACAATTTGGAATGATTACTGCAACAGCCAGCGTCCTTCCTGAAAAGATCATTACGAATAATGATCTTTCCAAGATGATGGATACCTCGGATGAATGGATTTCATCAAGGACGGGTATTCGTGAACGAAGATGTGTAACAAATCAGGAGACATCTGATTTATGCCTCTTAGTGGCGGAAAAAATGATGCAACAAAAAAATCTGAACCCTAAAGATTTGGATTTTATCTTAGTAGCAACAATGTCGCCCGATTACTCGACACCATCTGTAGCAGCACAAGTGCAAGGAAAATTGGGAGCAGCTAATGCTATTGCTTTCGATATCAGCGCGGCATGCTCAGGATTTGTTTATGCGTTAAGCATGGCTGAAAAAATGATCCGCTGCGGCTCAACTAAAGGATTGGTAATTGGTGGTGAAACACTGTCTAAGCTAATCGATTGGTCTGATCGCACGACTGCTGTATTATTTGGTGATGGAGCAGGCGGGGTTCTCTTAGAAGCAAACCCACAAAAAAAATTGCTGAAAGAAAAATTAGCAACTGATGGTACCAGAAGTACCTCACTGACTGCTGGCTACCAGCAAAATAAAAACCCGTTCTATTCAGAAGATTCAGAAGGTTCAGAAGGTTCGTATTATTTGCGAATGACCGGCAGAGATATTTTTGATTTCGCTGTTCGAGATGTTGCAAACAATATCCAAGAAGTCATGAAAGACACGCCAGTTGATTATCTGCTTTTGCATCAGGCAAATCTCAGGATCATTGAGAAAATCGCCCGAAAAGTAAAGATGCCGCAAGAAAAATTCCTGACCAATATGGATAAGTACGGGAATACCTCTGCTGCAAGTATCCCTATTTTATTGGATGAAGCAGTTTCTAGCGGAAAGATCACCTTGGGAAAACAACAGAAAGTAATATTTACAGGCTATGGCGGAGGTTTAACGTGGGGAAGTATTCTCATGGAGCTGTAAACTGTTAAATTATAAAAATAAAAAAGCAAACAATATCGGAGGAATATATTATTATGGTATTCGAAAAAATTCAAGAAATCATTGCAGAAGAATTAGGAAAAGAAACTGAAGAAATCAAATTGACTACTGACATCCAAGAAGACTTAGAAGCTGACAGCTTGGATTTATTCCAAATCATCAACGAAATTGAAGATGAATTTGATGTAAAAATCGAAACAGAAGACGGAATCAAAACGGTTCAAGATTTAGTGACTTACGTAGAAAAACAAACTGCATAATCATTAAAATTAGGTTGGGGGCTGGGACATTTCCTGAAATAGGGATGTCTCGGCCTTTTTGAATAAGAAGAATCAAACATATATTCTGGATATATTGGAGAAAAACATGAAAACAGCATTCTTATTTAGTGGCCAAGGTGCACAATATCAAGGTATGGGAAAAGATTTATATGAAGAAGCCGTTGTAAAGCAGACATTTGATGAAGCAAGTAAGATTCTCGGCTACGATATGGCCGAACTCTGCTTTTCAGAAAATGAACGTTTGGATCAGACACAATATACACAGCCAGCTATTCTAACAGTCAGCATTGCGTATTATCGCTTATTGAAGGAGCATGGAATCATCCCAGATGCAGCTTTAGGACTGAGTTTAGGAGAATATTCGGCATTAGTAGCCAGTGATGCGTTATCCTTCACTGAAGCCGTTGCACTAGTAGCGAAGAGAGGCGTTTATATGACGGAAGCTGCCCCAGCTGGAAGCGGAAAAATGGTCGCAGTAATGAATGCGCCGATTGAGACGATTGAGGAAAGCTGTCATGAAGCAAGCAAGTACGGCATCGTGTCTCCTGCTAATTACAATACACCTCAGCAGATCGTGATTGGTGGCGAAGAAAAAGCCGTAGATGAAGCTGTTTTGCTCTTAAAAGAAAAAGGAATCAAAAGGATGATCCCACTAAATGTCAGTGGACCTTTCCATACAGCTATTTTAGCACCAGCATCAAAAAAACTGGCGAAGGATCTAAGTCATATTCAATTTTCTGACCCTTCTTTTCCAGTCATCAGCAACACAACAACGGAAATAATGAAGAAAGAGACGATTGCGGGACTACTCGAACAGCAAGTCATGCAACCCGTTCGTTTCTACGAGAGTATCCATAAATTAAAAACAATCGGTATCGAGCAAGTCATTGAAGTCGGTCCTGGAAAAGTATTAAGCGGATTTATGAAAAAAATTGATAAAACGATACCAGTTCTGCGTGTTGAAAATAAGCAGACATTTGATGAAACAATAGCAAAATTATAAGGAGGAAGGTTATGGATGTAAAAGGGAAAAATGTATTTATCACAGGTAGCACAAGAGGAATTGGCAAAGCGATGGCCTTAGCTTTTGCAAACGCTGGAGCAAATATTATTTTGAATGGGCGCGGAGAGATTCCAAAAGAAAAGATAGAAGAAATTGAAGCATTCGGTGTAAAATGCGTAGGAGTTTCCGGCGATATCTCTAATTATGAGAAAGCAGGACAAATGATCAAAGAAGCAGAAGAAAAGCTTGGATCGATCCATATCTTAGTAAACAATGCCGGAATCACAAATGACAAACTTGTGATGCGGATGGATGCAGAAGATTTCAAAAAATGTCTTGATATCAATTTGATCGGTACCTTCAATATGACGCAGCACGTTTTGAAAAAAATGATGAAGCAGCGAGAAGGGGCCATCATCAATCTCTCTAGCGTATCTGGATTGATTGGAAATATCGGACAAGCAAATTATGCAGCTAGCAAAGCTGGTGTCGTAGGATTGACAAAATCGGTTGCACGAGAAGCTGCGACTAGAGGTATCACATGCAACGCCATTGCACCAGGATTCATCACAACTGATATGACGGAAGTTTTAGCAGATAAAGTCAAAGAGCAAGCGGAAAAGCAAATTCCAATGCAACGTTTCGGACAAGTAGAAGATGTTGCACAAACAGCAGTTTTCTTAGCACAAAATCCATATATCACCGGCCAAGTCATCAATGTCGATGGCGGATTGGTCATGCACGGATAAGAAAAGGAGAGCAAATAAATGAATCGAGTGGTAATTACTGGCTATGGAGTCACTTCACCTATTGGAAATGACGCAGACAGCTTTTTGAATAGCTTGAAAGAAGGTACGAATGGCATCGCACCGATCACTAAATTTGATGCTTCAGAAACAGGGATCACCTTAGCGGGTGAAGTCAAAGATTTCCCTTACGATAAATATTTTATTAAAAAAGATAGCAAACGAATGGATATGTTTTCGATCTATGGGATCTACGCTGCTTTAGAAGCAATGGAGATAAGCGGTTTAGATAAAGAAAAAATGAATCAAGACCGGTTTGGTGTCATCATCGGATCAGGAATCGGTGGTCTTCCGACAATCGAAAATCAAGTTATCCGTCTGCATGAAAAAGGCGCAAAACGAGTTTCTCCAATGTTCGTGCCAATGGCGATTGCCAACATGGCAGCTGGAAATATTGCTTTACGAGTAGGCGCAAAAGGCATCTGTACAGCTATCGTAACAGCTTGTGCTAGCGGAACGAATTCAATCGGTGAAGCATTCCGTAACATCAAACATGGCTATTCAGATGTCATTCTTGCTGGAGGAACAGAAGCAACGATTTGTGAGATGGGGATTGCTGGATTTGCAGCTTTAACTGCACTTTCGGAATCAACTGATCCTAATCGTGGTTCGATCCCGTTTGATGAAAATCGAAATGGTTTTGTGATGGGTGAAGGAGCAGGTGTTCTAGTTCTTGAATCTTTAGAGCATGCACAGGCTCGCGGTGCCAAAATCTATGGAGAAATCGTTGGATACGGTGCAAATTGTGATGCTTACCATATGACAGCCCCTACTCCAGATGGTTCTGGTGCGTCTAAAGCAATGAAGCTTGCGATGGAAGAAGCTGGTATACAGCCGGAGCAAGTTGGATATATCAATGCGCACGGAACGAGTACGCCAGCTAATGACCAGGCAGAAGCAAAAGCAATCCAACTCGCACTAGGTGAAAATTTCAGAGATACTTATGTCAGCAGTACGAAATCAATGACTGGACATTTATTGGGAGCAGCCGGCGGGATCGAAGCATTAGCCACTCTGATGGCATTGGAACATCAATTTATCCCACCTACAATCAATGTAGAAAAACAAGATCCTGAGATTGATTTGACAGTTGTCAAAAACGAAAGCAAACCTGCAAGCTTTACTTATGCAATGAGCAATTCATTAGGGTTTGGCGGACATAATGCGGTTCTTTGTATGAAACGCTGGGAGGAATAATTTTGGATATCAATGAAATTAGAGAATTAGTTAGTCAATTTGATCAATCTTCGCTAACGGAATTTGACTTGCGTGAAGGTCAATTTGAATTGTACATGAATAAAAATAAAACAAGTCGAGGCATGAATATGGTTCAAACAAACGAAACGTTGCCAGTTTCGGAGCCAGTTAACGCCATGCCTGAAGAAGCAACAACTGTTCCAAAACCAACGAAGGAAAAAGAATCGGTAGTATTTGATGGAATCGAGGTTGTTTCGCCAATCGTGGGAATCGTTTATCTGCAACCGGCACCAGACAAACCAGTTTTCAAAAAAGTAGGTGATCAAGTTGCCAAAGGAGAAGTTATCTGCATTATTGAAGCGATGAAACTGATGAATGAGATAACTAGTGAGACCGACGGAGTAATCACAGAAATCCTTGTAGAGAACGAGTCAGTTGTTGAATATGGGCAGCCACTCTTTAGGATCCAGCCAAAATAAGCAAAGCAGGAAAGAGGGAAATAAATGAACATACAAGAAATCAAAGAAATTATTCCGCATCGTTATCCAATGCTTTTGATTGATCGAGTGGAAGAGATGGTTGAAGGAGAACGGATCATTGCTAAGAAAAATGTAACGATCAACGAGCCCTTTTTTCAAGGACATTTTCCAGAAGAACCTGTTATGCCAGGGGTACTGATTGTTGAAGCAATGGCGCAAGCAGGAGCAGTCGCATTACTTTCTCTTGAACAGTTCAAGGGTAAAACGGCTTACTTCGGCGGATTGGACAAAGCAAAATTCCGTAAGAAAGTTACACCGGGAGATACCTTATATCTTGAAGTTGAGATATTGAAAGTGAAAGCCTCAGCCGGAATAGGCAAAGGAATCGCTAAGGTTGACGGTAAAAAAGTAGCCGAAGCGGAATTAACCTTTATGATTGGATAGGTGAAATATGTTTTCTAAAGTCTTGATAGCTAACCGTGGCGAAATCGCTGTGCGTATCATTCGTGCATGCCGCGAATTAGGGATCCAAACCGTAGCGATATATTCAGAGGCAGATGCCGAAGCACTTCATACACAGCTAGCAGATGAAGCAATCTGTATTGGTCCGGCAAAAGCGGTTGATTCATATCTGAATGTTCAAGAAGTACTGAGCGCTGCAATCGTAACAAAAGCTGAAGCAATTCATCCAGGCTTTGGATTTTTATCTGAAAATAGCCGGTTTGCCTCCATGTGTGAAGAGTGCAATATCACATTTATTGGTCCTAAAAGCGCAACAATTGATGCAATGGGGAATAAAATCAATGCGCGTCAATTGATGCAAGAAGCAAATGTCCCGGTCATCCCAGGAAGTACTGGTGTATTATCTACTGTAGAAGAAGCATTGGAAATAGCAGACAGAATCGGCTATCCAGTGATGCTGAAAGCAGCTGCAGGTGGTGGCGGGAAAGGCATTCGAAAAGTTCAATCAAAAGAAGAACTTCCACAGCATTTTTCTTCAGCTCAGCAAGAAGCAGCAGCGGCATTTGGAAATGATGATATGTATTTGGAAAAAATCATTTATCCTGCTCGCCATATAGAAGTTCAGATTTTAGGTGATCATTTTGGCAATGTTATTCATTTAGGTGAACGAGATTGTTCTTTGCAACGTAATAATCAAAAAGTACTGGAAGAATCTCCTTCTGTAGTGATTTCACAATCAAAAAGAGAAGCACTAGGAGACGCTGCTGTTCGAGCAGCTAAAGCAGTCAATTATGAAAATGCCGGAACGATCGAGTTTCTGATGGATGAAGAAGGCGAATTTTATTTCATGGAGATGAATACTCGAATCCAAGTGGAACATCCCGTAACAGAAATGGTCACAGGAATCGATTTAGTAAAAAAACAGGTGGAGATAGCAGCCGGTGAGCCTTTGAATGTACGTCAAGAAGAAGTAGTATTCCAAGGACACGCCATCGAGTGCCGAATCAATGCAGAAAATCCCGCTTTTCATTTTGCTCCTTCACCAGGGAAAATCCAAAACTTGCTACTTCCAGCAGGTGGGATGGGGTTGCGGGTAGACAGTGCAGTTTATCCAGGCTATACAATCCCGCCATATTATGATTCAATGATTGCAAAAATTATTGTCCATGGAAATACACGTTTTGAAGCCTTGATGAAGATGCAGCGAGCCTTAAGTGAATTTATCACAGAAGGGATCATTACGAACGCAGAATTTCAGATGGATTTGATTAGTCATCCAGCAGTAATAGCAGGTGATTACAGCACAGCATTTTTACAAGAAGAATTTTTACCGAATTGGACACCAGAAACGGAAATAGGAGGCGCATAGATGGCTCTGTTTAAGAAAAAGAAATATATTCGGATCAATCCTAATAGAGAGAGCAAACCTGCTAACTCGCCATCTGTTCCCGATAACATGTGGGCGAAGTGTCCAAATTGTAAACATATCCTTTATACGAAAGACATCGGTGAAGAAAAAGTATGCCCCCATTGCGGATACGCTTTTCGAATCGGTGCATGGCAGCGTCTAGCTTTGATCATTGATGAAAAAAGTTTTGAAGAATGGGATACGGATCTTGTAACCGAAGATCCGCTAGCATTTCCTGAATATACGGAAAAAATAAAAAAAATGCAAGACAAAACGGGGCTTCATGAAGCAGTCCTCACTGGTAAAGCAACCATTCAGGGAATTCCCTTCATTATTGGAGTGATGGACCCCAATTTTATCATGGGAAGCATGGGCACGATTGTTGGAGAAAAAATCACTAGGTTATTCGAGCGAGCAACAAAGGAAAAACTTCCAGTCGTTTTGTTCACGGCTTCTGGAGGCGCTCGGATGCAAGAAGGCATCTTTTCTCTGATGCAGATGGCGAAAATCTCTGCTGCTGTCAAACGACACAGTAATGAAGGTCTTTTTTATCTAACTGTTTTGACAGACCCGACGACCGGAGGAGTAACTGCCAGTTTTGCAATGGAAGGTGATATCATTTTAGCAGAACCCCAAAGCTTGATTGGTTTTGCTGGAAGACGTGTCATTGAACAGACGATCAAGCAGGAACTTCCAGAAGATTTCCAAAAGGCCGAATTCTTATTGTCTCATGGTTTCGTCGATCAGATTGTTCCCCGCATGGAATTGAAGCAGAAAATCCATACGCTTCTTGAATTGCATACACAGAAAGGATGGATAGATCGTGGATAAAACAGCACATGATGTCGTTCAGTTAGCAAGAGCTAAAGAACGATGGACTAGCTTGGACTTTTTTGAAGAGATCTTCGATTCTTTCGAGGAATGCCATGGTGACCGTTTATTTGCAGATGACGAAGCGATTGTTGGTGGCATCGCTCGATTAGATGGCAAACCAGTAACAGTGATAGGTATTCAAAAAGGAAGGGATCTGCAGGAAAATATCCGCAGAAATTTTGGTTCTCCTCATCCTGAAGGCTATCGCAAAGCTTTACGACTGATGAAGCAAGCGGAAAAGTTCAATAGACCGGTGATTACATTGATCAATACAGCAGGTGCCTATTGCGGTATAGGAGCAGAAGAGCGTGGCGAGGGAGAAGCAATTGCCAAAAATCTGCTCGAAATGTCTGATTTAAAAGTACCAATCATCGCCGTCATCATTGGTGAAGGTGGAAGTGGCGGTGCCCTTGCTCTAGGTTTAGCGGATGAAGTCTGGATGTTAGAAGAAACGATCTATGCTGTGCTTTCCCCAGAAGGATTTGCTTCGATTTTGTGGAAAGACGGCAGTCGCGCTGCAGAAGCAGCCGAGTTGATGAAAATTACTGCACCAGAACTACGTGAGCTAGGGATCGTGGATCGAGTGATTCCTGAAACGTTCAACGGCGAGCAGTTGCCACGGCAAAAAGTCGCTCACATCATGAAAAAAGCGTTGATTGAAAAATTAACGGAACTTGTTCGATTCGACCACCATGAACTATTGGAAAAACGATACAAGAGGTTCCGACAATATTAGATGTTTAACAACTAAGCAAAGAGTAAAGAATGATTCTTGCTCGCTTAGTTGTTTTTTGTTTCTAAATTTTTCTGTGATCAATCTTTATTTTGGGTCATTTTGTAAAGAAATGCTTTTTCTGAAAGAGGGACGAGTATAGAGGTAGTTTTTTTTGCTGATATGCAGTATAATACGGGGTTGAGGAGTACTTTATGTGCTCCTTCATTTTTTGCAGATGAGGAGACAACATGTTTTCAAATTACAAACCAACATGGATGGTAGAAGCCATCTATCAGATTACACCTGCCCAATTAAAGAATCTAGGCATCAAAGCAGTATTGACAGATTTAGACAATACGTTGATTGCATGGAATAATCCAGATGGAACAGAAGAGTTGCTTACTTGGATTTTAGAAATGAAAAATGCAGGAATTCCTGTTGTTGTTGTTTCAAACAATAATTCAAAACGTGTCGCGCGAGCGATTGAAAAATTTGATCTTTTGTATGTTGCACGAGCAATGAAACCTTTAGCAAGAGGGATCAACATAGCAAAAAAACAATTGGATTTAGCAGATGATGAGATAGTAATGGTAGGCGATCAAATCATGACTGATATACGTGGAGCCAATCGTGCAGGGATACGTAGCATCCTTGTAAAACCCATTATCGCAACAGATAGTTGGAAGACACAATTTAATCGTTTTTGGGAAAAAAGAATTATGGCCTATCTATTAGCAAAATACCCTGATATGGGCTGGCGAGGTGGAATCGAATGACAGAAGAATTACAATGTATCGGCTGTGGTGCCGTTATACAAACAAGCAAACCCGGTGAATTAGGATACACGCCGCAAACGGCTTTGGAAAAAGGGTTAGCTTCCGGCGAAGTCTATTGTCAGCGTTGTTTCAGATTACGCCATTATAATGAGATCCAAGATGTCTCATTGACGGATGACGACTTTTTACGCTTACTGAATGAATTAGGGCAAAAAGATGCATTGATTGTCAATGTGGTGGATATTTTTGACTTCAATGGTTCGCTGATTCCAGGACTACACCGTTTTGTCGGCGATAATCCAGTACTTTTAGTGGGAAACAAAGTGGATATATTACCGAAATCATTGAAAAAACCTAAATTAACACAATGGATGAAGGAACGTGCTCACGAAGCAGGGATTCGTCCAGTAGATGTATTACTAACTAGTGCTAAGAAATCACATGAGATGACGGAACTATTAGAAAAAATTGAAGAATACCGCGATGGACGGGATGTTTATATCGTCGGAGTAACAAATGTAGGGAAATCAACGCTTATCAATCAAATCATCAAAAATACAGCGGGAGTACAAGATGTGATCACAACCTCACAGTTTCCCGGAACGACCTTGGATAAAATCGAGATTCCTTTAGATGATGGACATTTTTTGATTGATACACCGGGGATCATCCATCGTCATCAAATGGCGCATTACTTAGGTAAAAAAGATTTGCGGATCATTGCCCCGTTAAAAGAAATCAAACCTAAAGTTTATCAGCTGAATGAAGGGCAAACACTTTTTTTGGGTGGACTTGCAAGATTTGATTTTATCAGCGGCAATCGTGCTTCATTTATTGCTTATGTGTCAAATGATGTAAATATTCATCGAACGAAACTGGAAAAAGCAGATGAATTTTATCAAAAACATGTAGGTGGATTATTACAGCCTCCTCGTCCTGATGAAGTCGAGGCATTTCCGGAGCTTGTTCGTTTTGAGTTTTCTGTGAAAGAAAAAACAGACATCGTTTTTGCCGGTCTAGGCTGGATCACTGTAACAGCGCCAGCAGTAATTGCGGGCTGGGCGCCAAAGGGTGTAGATGTATTGAAACGCAAAGCATTGATTTAAGGAAGAAGGAAAATTATGAGTTTAAGAGGAAAACAAAAGCGTTTTTTACGTAGCAAAGCGCATCATCTTCAGCCGATTTTTCAAATCGGTAAAGGTGGAATTAATTCAGCAATGATCGTCCAAATTGAAGAAGCTTTAGAAAAAAGAGAACTGATCAAAGTAGCTCTACTTCAAAATACAGATGAGGTTGCAGAAGAAGCAGCTCAAGTATTAGAAAAAGAAATCGACTGTGAAATCGTCCAAATCATTGGACGAGTCATTGTATTATACAAACCTTCTACAAAAGAAAAGTATCAAAGGTTATCAAATGAAGTAAAAGCAATATAAGGAGTGACCATGATGAATACGCAAGCTAAGACATTTGTTCATTCACAACTATTTCCTAAAGAAATGCCTCAATTCTTAGAGAAGAAAAAGCAAGTAGGGATCCTAGGCGGAACGTTCAATCCCGTTCACCTTGCTCATTTAGTGATGGCTGAACAAGCTGGCCGGAATTTAGGTCTTGACCGCGTATTTTTAATGCCTTCTTATCAGCCGCCTCATGTTGATGAGAAACAGACGATTGATGCAAAACATCGACTCAACATGTTGGAATTAGCGGTGGAAGACAACCCTTTTTTGCAGATTGAAACGATCGAATTAGCTCGTGGCGGGAAAAGCTACACCTATGATACGATGAAGGAATTGACACAAAACAATCCGGATACAGATTATTACTTTATTATTGGTGGGGATATGGTAGAATATTTGCCAAAATGGTATAAAATCGATGAGTTGACTTCGATGGTCAATTTTGTGGGCATACGTCGACCAGGTTACACAACAGATACGCCATATCCTGTGATTTGGGTAGATGTACCTGAAATCGACATCAGTTCCACAAAAATACGTCAAAAGATCAAAGAAGGCTGTTCTATCCGCTATCTTGTTCCAGATAAAGTAATTGATTATATCCAAAATGAAGGGTTGTATGAAGATGGACTATAGTAATGAATATACTGCTTATTCTAGAGAAAACCTGATGCAAAAAATACAGATGAGAATGAGCGAACAACGCTTCAAGCATGTGCTTGGAGTAGAAGAAACAGCTGTTGCTCTTGCCAAAAAATACGGTGCTTCTCCTGAAAAAGCTAGTATCGCTGCATTGACACATGATTATGCGAAAGAGCGACCAGATGAGGAGTTCAAAATGGTGATCGTAAGAGACGGTTTTGATCCAGAATTATTGAATTATAATAATGCTATCTGGCATGGGCTTGTTGGAGCTTCGTTTGTAGAGCGGGAATTAGGAATCACTGATTCAGAGATTCTTCACGCGATTCGAGTGCATACGACTGGCGCTGCTAAAATGAGTCTCCTGGACAAAATCATTTATGTAGCAGACTATATTGAGCCAGGTCGGGATTTTCCTGGGGTGCAAGATGCACGGACAATTGCATGGGTTGATCTAGATGAAGCAGTAGCATTTGAAACAAAACATACGCTGTCCCATTTACTTGCACAAGAACAACAGATTTATCCAAAAACAATCGAAACATATAATTACTGGGTAGCAAAAAAATAAGCCACTCAATATTAGGAGGAAATCATCATAGATAGTAAAGAACAATTAAAAATTGCGGTTAAAGCAGCAGATTCAAAACGGGCAGAAGACATTATCGCTTTAGACGTTCGAAATGTTTCCTTGTTAGCAGATTATTTCATGATCTGTTCAGCAAATAGTGAACGTCAAATCAACGCAATTACAGAAGAAATCATTGATAAAGAAGAAGAAAACAAATATGAAGTAAAACGTATTGAAGGAAAAGAAGGCGGAAAATGGGTATTGATCGACCTTGGAGATTTGATCGTACATGTTTTCCATGCGCCAGAACGAAGCTTCTATAATTTGGAAAAACTATGGTCAGATGCGCCGTTAGTCGATCTTAATGAATGGTTGGATTAACATGGCTTATGAAACATTTGCTTTCATTTACGATGAAGTGATGGACGAAACGCTTTACCAGCAGTGGTTAGCTTTTTCGAAACGTCATTTGCAAGAAGACACAAAAAATATTTTGGAACTGGCGTGCGGTACTGGAGCATTAGCGGTTGCCTTTGCAAAAGATGGATATGAAGTGACAGGGTTAGACCTTTCAGAAGAGATGTTGATGATCGCAAGCCAGAGAGCATATGAAGAAGACGTATCGATCCAATTTGTAGAAGGCAATATGCTCGATTTATCAGAAATCGGTCAATATCAAGCAATTACTTGTTTTTCTGATTCGTTGTGCTACATGAAAAATAGACAAGAGGTACAGCAAGTTTTTGATGAAGTCTATCAAGCGTTAGAAGAAAATGGCCGTTTTTTATTTGACGTGCACTCCACCTATCAAGTAGACGAGGTTTTTCCAGAATATAGCTATCATTATCAAGGGGATAATTTTGCTTTTTTGTGGGATAGCTATCCAGGAAGTGAGAAACACAGCATCGAACATTTTCTGACTTTTTTCGTTGAGGAACCAGAAGGATCTGGGCGATTTATCCGTGAAGATGAACTACATGAAGAGCGTACCTATCCATTGGAAAGCTATTTAAGAATGCTGGAAAACAGTGGGTTTTCGAAAGTCGAAGCATTTTCTGATTTTACAGACGAAGCAGCATCAGAGAAATCAAAGCGCTGGTTCTTCGTAGCATACAAAGACTAGCAATTTTGCCTGCTTGAGTTAACAAGAAAAGAATAAATCGTCAACATAAATTATATATCCGAACGATATAGGCATTGCTCTTGCGGTGCAGCTTTTCGTCGCAGAAGTATTGTGTTTGCGAGAATAGTTTATATAGTTCGGGTATTTTTTCTGATTTTTGATTTTTCCTTACTTGTCTCTAGTGTTTTTTTATTGATAAACTATGAAGGAGGGCGGACATGAAAAGCTGCGGGATTATCGTAGAGTACAATCCATTTCACAATGGACATCGCTATCATGCTGAAATGGCACGAAAAACAACAGGAGCAGAGGTCGTCATTGCTGTAATGAGCGGGAACTTTTTGCAACGAGGCGAACCAGCTATCATCGATAAATGGCATCGTGCGAATGAAGCTTTGCAAAATGGTGTGGATTTAGTAGTAGAGCTTCCTGTCGAATGGGCGGTTCAGTCAGCTGATTATTTCGCCAAAGGTGCAGTGAAAATCTTGCAAGCATTGGACTGTGACAGTTTGTGTTTTGGAACAGAAGAAGAGACCTCGTTTGACTATGGTAGTTTCGGCCGATTTGTTCAACAGAATCAAGATAAGATAGAAGAGTCTTTTCACGAGCTGTCTGATCAAACGTATAGTTATCCGCAAAAAATGACTGCAGTTTTTCGCAGTCTGTATCCCGATATTGCGCTTGATTTTTCTTCACCCAATCATATTTTAGGATTAAGTTATGCAAAAGAAAATGCCAAGTATATCCACCCTATGGAGTTACATCCGATCCAGCGTAAAAGTGCAGGCTATCATGAAAAAACAATCAAAGATCAAACAATAGCCAGTGCAACAGCCATTCGCCATGCGTTAGAAAAAGGAAAAAGGATCGCTGGACTTGTGCCATTTCAGACAGAAGAAGATCTTTCCACTTGTTCGTTACAGACTTGGGAATCTTATTGGCCGTATTTGCGTTATCGGTTGTTATCTTCTACTTTGATGGAATTGACAGATATCTATCAGATGACCGAAGGAATAGAAACTCGCATGAAGACAGCAGCTGCAACAGCTAACGGTTTTGCAGATTTTGTGTCAAAAGTAAAAACAAAGAGATATACATGGACGCGGATCCAACGATTATCTTGTTATGTCTTGCTGAATATCAAAAAGCAAGAGATTCCTATCCAACAAAATAAAAACTATCTTCGACTACTTGGATTTACCGATGCTGGAAGAAGATTCTTAAAAGAAAAAAAAGAGATTTCTATTTATTCCCGAATCGGAAAAAAAGAGGCACAAGAAGCGGAACTGTTAGTTAGAAGTGATCAAATCTATCAATTGGGAGGCAATATTCCAGAACAGAATTTCGGACAAATCCCAATCCAAGTATAGACCTTTGACTGAAAATGAGAAGAATGAAGGAAGAAAGAAAAAAAGCTTCACAGAATCGTGATTCACAAGTATAATGGAACAGGACGTTTTTGCGTTATGAAACTATCAAATCAGAAAGCGAAGTGAAAATATGGGACGTAAATGGGCAAATATCGTAGCAAAGAAAACTGCTAAAGATGCTAATAATAGCCGGATTTATGCAAAATTTGGGATTGAAATCTACGCGGCAGCAAAATCAGGTGATCCTGATCCGCATGCAAACCAAAAACTACGTTTCGTCATTGATCGCGCTAAAACTTATAATGTACCAAAACATATTATTGACCGAGCAATCGAAAAAGCAAAAGGTGCAGGAGATGAAACATACTCTGAATTACGTTATGAAGGATTTGGACCAAGCGGCTCAATGGTGATCGTTGATACATTGACAAACAATGTGAATCGAACAGCAGCAGACGTACGAGCAGCATTTGGGAAAAATGGCGGGAACATGGGTGTTTCTGGAGCGGTTTCTTATATGTTTGACAATACAGCAATCTTTGCATTTGCAGGAGAAGACGCTGATGAGATCCTTGAATATCTAATGGAAAAAGACATCGACGTTCGTGACGTAATGGAAGAAGATGGACAAATCATCGTTTACGGTGAAGTAGCGGATTTCCATAGTATCCAAGAAGCATTAAAAGAAAAAGGAATCACTGATTTTTCAATTGCTGAGATCCAAATGATTCCTCAAACCGAAGTTACATTATCTTCAGAAGATCAAGAAACATTTGAAAAAATGATTGATGCGCTAGAAGATTTAGAAGATGTACAGCACGTGTTCCATAATGTGGCATTAGAAGACTAAGCAATTAGTTTTAACGAAAAGTATTCAGTCTTTTTCAAAAAGCAGGACAATCTCACTAACAGATTGTCTTGTTTTTTTGTGTGATTTATTTTCTATTCTAATTCAACCTGTGGTATGATGAGAGCATAAGTATCATATGAAATGATATGAAGTATGTGGAAGATGGACGGGGAAGAATATGGAAGCAAAAATCACTTTAGAACCTTTTGAACGTATCTTAAGCGGTTACCGCAAAGTAGAAGAGTTAGCAGTGAACGTAACTGATTGTTCAAAATTAGCGCAAAAATACGCAAGATTCGGCGTTGAAGGCTATCGATTAGGAAACTATGTCGGTACAGGGTATCTGAACCGTTATTTAGAGTGTATGGTGGACCGCGCACCAATGCTGATTTATAGACAAAAATATTTGATTCCGCTGCTTTTTCGTCGTTCTGATTCAGCCTTTCGGTTATTTGAAGAAGAGTATCGGATGGAGGCTTTCTTTCTACTATTGGAGTGGAGCTTAAAGCATCATCCTGAAAAAATTCTCATCGAAAGAAATGAGAAGATAGATACGAAAAAAAATAAAGTGGTCGATAGTGCATACCTAGCATTTCGTGTATCAGAAATTTTGGATTGTGGGGGTTATCCAATCAGCAATTTCCAATCAATCGATCAGTTCATTGAATGGAACCGAATTTACCGATTGATCGATAATGGCGGTATTGGACGTCATAGCAAGGTATTTGACCCAGAATATCCAGAAAACATGGAAGAACTGAAAATGATTATTTCGCTTGTCAAATTAAAATATCCTGAAACAGATTTGGATTTATATATAGAATAAATGACCTTAAATGATGAAATTACTTTTTCTGCAATTATTGCTGTAACTAAAAAGACAACTGCTAACATTGACGATAGCAGTTGTCTTTTTAGTTACAATACTTTTTTCTCATAAGATGAAATATCCATATTGTTTAACAAAGGACTTTCATTATTGGAGGTAAAAAGTGTCAATTCATGCATCGCACGTGTACACATGGTGTAAAGGATCAATTTGTCTTGCTGAGAAGAAAAATGATCTGCATCTACATCCCACAAGAAAACTCGGTCAAACTCCAGACCTTTTGCTAAAAAGGCTGGAAGTAAAATAATGGAACGCTTCATAAAATCACTCTCATTTAAAATCAGCTGGACTTGTTGTTTCAACTCGTCTGGCAGTTGAGCATAAAGAGTCTCGCATTCTTCTTGGGTTTTAGCAATGATTGCTGTACGCCAATACCGGGCTTTTCCCTGAGTCGTTCGAATGGTATCTGCTAACCAATTCAGTTTGACATCATCAGTTGTTCCTTGGATGAGCAAAGGCAAATCGCCTTTTCTTGCTGTAGTCTCTACTTGATGTTCTTTTGCAATAAAGTGATTAGCAAAATCAGTGATTTCTTTTGTGGAGCGATAGCTTGTCGTTAATTGGAAACGGGTAACTTCACGGTCCACGAAAAGTTCTTCCAATGATCCCACAATCGTTTCATTTCCAAAGACATTTTGATTTAGATCTCCACAGAAAGTCAAATTTGCTTTTGGGAACAAGGCTTGCAACAATGCCACTTGTGATGGTGCGAAATCCTGCATTTCATCAATAAAGATATAGCGAGCTTTGTGTGTGACCGTCACCGGATACGTTCGGCGCATTAGTAAAAAGAATAGGACAGCATCCTCTTGGGGCAACTCTCTTTGACGCAAATGTGTACGAATAGTTGCTAAATGTTCTTGCCATCTGGTCTCGCTGATTTTATGTCGTGTCAGAAGAGAAAGTGGCACAGTTTGTAAAAAGTGGAGATATTGTTTCGTTATATTGACAAATTGATAATTCATGATTCCTCGATGAATTCGACGGAATCGTTTACGTACGATTTGGTTAGCCAGTTTTTTACGTAAGGAACGCTCCTTTTGTTCTGTATATTCAAGATTAGGATCTGTTGCGTATAGTTCTTGGAGCTGCTCTTCCGCGAGATCTTTGACCCATTGCTGACGTGTTTCATCTTTTTGCAGACCGCCTAATTTTTTCAGTAGTTTCGTTTGTAACAGAGAGAGTCTGTGGTGCAAGGGAAGTTGTTCATTTGTTTCTTTATACCATTGGCGAATCGATTCCCTCGATAGGATCGTACGACCATTTATTTTCATATCACGGAACAAGGGACCGTAGCTTGTGATGCTTTGGATATAGCGATCAATCTGATCCACTAAGGTCAATCCGCTTTTCATCACTTGTATCGGATCTTTTTCGCCTAGCAAAAAACCACTTTCCTGTTGCTGTTCGTCTAATAAAGAAAACTCTGGCAACAGCTGTGAAATATAATTTTTGAATGTTTGTGTAGGCACACCGCTTTCACCTAATGAAGGCAATACAGTCGAGATATAATCAGAAAACAAATGGTTTGGTGAAAATAGAAGCACGTTTTCTGCCTCTAGCCATTTGCGATTATGATACAACAGAAAAGCAATACGTTGAAGCAGAGCAGACGTTTTTCCGCTTCCGGCGATTCCTTCAATCAGCATCACTTTACTTGTTGTGTCCCGAATGATTGCATTTTGTGCTTTTTGTATCGTAGAGACGATATTTTTCATATGGTTGCTTGATGCTTCGTCCAATATCTCTAGCAAAAAGTCATCGTTGATTACTTCCGACGTATCTACCATAGATAAAATACGTCCTTCTTGGATTTTAAATTGTCGTTTCAACTGCAGATCGACATCTATTCTATCTGTTTCAGTTTCATAAAATGCGGGACCAATCTCACCTTCATAATAAAGGTTGGCAATTGGTGCGCGCCAGTCAATAACAATTGTTTCTTCTGCTAGATCTCTTAAAGAAGCGATACCTAGATACAATGTTTCTGTTTCACGGTCTTCTTTAAAATCGATACGGGCAAAGTAAGGACTGTCTTTCATAACAGACAACGTTTGTAGGCGTTTTTGCTGCGCCTCAAGAGTATGATATTTTAAAAGCAATTCTTGCTCATGTTGACGATATTCAACAGCAGATTCATAAAAAGCTTCATTGGAACCAGCTCGAATCTTGTGATTAGCTGTGTCTTTTGTCGAATGATTCATTTCTTGAGTCAATTCTCGTTGTTTTGTATCCAGCATATTTTGTTCGATCTGGATTAGTTCGATCGTTTCATCCACGTGCGTTTGTTCTAGTTGTTTCTCATTCATCACATGTTTGCTCCTTCCGCCGTAAATAACGAATTAAAAGTATAGCACAGTTTTTCGAAAAAAGGTACTTTTTAACGGATGAATCGAAAAAAGTCCTCTTTGCTCGATAGATTCGTTTGTCGGACTGGCGACTATTGGAAACGCTGATAGTGATAGTTGTTTTCAATTAAGGCCTATTGTTTTAAAAAGTGTTAAGCAAGTACTATGCTTAAGAGAAAGAGAGGCAATTGAAGATGACTAACCTCTAAGTCACAAAAAAGAGGAGAAGAAACTATGACACATTTAAAAAAATTTTTACTTACTTTATTTATTGGCGGAGTAGCTTTGTTAAGTGAATTTGTTTTCCATCAGCCGGGACTTGCTTTTATGATTGTTGCATTTACTGGAGGGATTCTCGCCTTCGTGATGTTTTTGGAAATGATCAAAACATTGCGTTCAGGAAGATATGGTGTAGATATATTAGCGATTACCGCAATCCTTGCAACATTAGCCGTCAAAGAATATTGGGCTAGTTTGATGATATTGATCATGCTTACAGGCGGAGATAGTCTAGAAGATTACGCGAATAAACGAGCAGGTAAAGAATTGCAATCTTTATTAGACAACACCCCAAGAATCGCCCATCGATTCAAAGAAGGAAGATGGCAGGATATAGTAATTGATGAAATAAATGTGGATGATCAGCTGCTAGTCAAGCCTGGCGAGCTTGTACCAGTTGATGGTCGAGTGATCAAAGGAGAATCATCAGTCGATGAATCTTCTTTGACAGGAGAGTCTCGTCCAGAAACAAAGAAACCTGGAGATCAGATCATGTCTGGGTCTTTAAATGGAGACGGATCAATCCAAATGATTGCTGAAAAACGCGCTGCAGATAGCCAATATCAAATGATCATTAAATTAGTCGAAGAATCAAAAGAAAAACCTGCCCGATTCGTCCGTTTAGCTGATCGTTATGCGGTTCCCTTTACATTGATCGCATATTTGATTGGCGGTATTTCTTGGTGGTTCTCAAAAGATCCTTTGCGTTTTGCAGAAGTATTGGTCGTAGCATCGCCTTGTCCATTGATTTTAGCTGCGCCGATCGCTTTAGTTGCTGGGATGAGCCGTTCAAGTAAAAACGGGATTGTTGTTAAAACTGGAACAACGATTGAAAAGCTCGCACGTACAAAAACGATTGCTTTTGATAAAACAGGAACGCTTACCAAAGGAATATTAGAAGTAGAGGCGATTCAACCAGTCAATGGAATGAAAAAAGAAGAGCTACTTATGTATGCAGCAAGTGCAGAACAGGAATCTAGCCATATCTTAGCTCGTTCGTTAGTGAACAACGTGAAAAACAGCCAACTGTATCCTGTTAGTCAACTGAAAGAAGTGACAGGTCAAGGAATCCAAGCAGTAGTCAATAATCATGACGTAAAGATTGGACGCGCTTCTTTTGTTTCAGTGGAAGAAATCGAAACTTCTGAAACAGCAATCTATGTAGCCATTGATCAATCCTTTGCAGGAACCATCCTGTTTTCGGATCAGATTCGCTCAGAAGCAGCAAAGACAATCAAAGAGCTAAGAAATCTTGGTGTGAAAAATTTGATGATGATTACCGGGGATGGATCAGCCATTGCTCAATCGATTGCAGAGGAAGTCAAATTAGATTCTGTACATGCTCATTGCTTGCCTCAAGACAAATTGACCATTTTAGAACATATCCCTAAAGATCAACGACCTGTGGCGATGATAGGAGACGGTGTGAATGACGCACCAGCACTTGCTGCTGCAGATATTGGCATTGCAATGGGCGCTCATGGTTCTACAGCTGCTAGTGAAAGTGCAGATGCGGTCATCTTGAAAGATGATCTTTTGCGTGTAGCAAAAGCAGTAGTAATCTCAAAAGATACGATGAGAATAGCGAAACAATCTGTACTGATTGGCATCTTTATTTGTATTTTTTTGATGTTAATAGCAAGTACGGGTCTGATTCCTGCGTTATTCGGAGCTGTTTTGCAAGAAGTCGTGGATACAGTCTCTATCCTGAGTGCGTTGAGAGCAAAAAAAGACCCAGCCATTTTTCCGGATTCAGTACCCAAGACAAACATAGTATGATAGAATCGAGATGAAAAAAGAACGATCAGAAAGAGGAGAGAATATTATGCCATTCGTACATGTCGAATTAGTAGAAGGTCGCAGTCCGGAACAATTAGAAAATATGATGAAAGATATCACGGAAGCTGTTCATAAAAACACGCAAGCACCAAAAGAACACATCCATGTCATCATCAACGAGATGAAAAAAGGAACATACGGTGTAAATGGGGAATGGAAAAAATAAGTTTAGATTCACACTTGATTTTTCTATTTATTAGTGGTTAAATAAACACATAATTGATTGATGAGAAAGCCAACTGAATTTGAGAGTCTTCGATAAGAGAGGAAAAGCTAGGCTGAAACTTTTCCAGGAGAAAACCAAAGGATGACCACTTTCGAAACCCTTGCTGAAGCAAGGGCGGTCGGACCGTTACAACGTTTGAGGAACGCATGTGCGTTTGAACATTAGGTGGAACCACGAACTTTTCGTCCTAGTATCTCTTTTCAAGAGATGCTAGGATTTTTTGTTTTTCAGCTTGATGATCTGATCAATCAAAACATTTCAAGGAGGAAACTATTATGATAAAAATTACTTTTCCAGATGGTGCAGTCAAAGAATTTGAGGCTGGTACAACAACATTGGCCATCGCTGAAAGTATTTCAAAAAGCTTAGCAAAAAAAGCTTTAGCTGGTAAAGTGAACGGCCAACTTATTGATTTGACTCGTCCAATCGAGGAAGATGCAAGTATTGAGATCATCACACCAGACCATGAAGATGCACTTGGATTAGTCCGACATTCAGCAGCTCATTTGATGGCTCAAGCAATGCGCCGCCTTTATCCAAATATCCACTTTGGTGTTGGGCCAGCTATTGATTCAGGGTTTTACTATGATACAGACAATGGACAAAATCAAGTAACTGCAGAAGATCTTCCCGCAATCGAAGCAGAGATGATGAAAATCGTCAAAGAAAATCTGCCAATCGAACGCCGTGTTCTTTCGAAACAAGAAGCATTAGAAATTTTTGCAAGTGATCCATACAAAGTAGAACTGATTAGTGAATTGCCAGAAGAAGAAGTGATTACTGCCTATCAACAAGGTGAATTCATCGATTTGTGCCGTGGTCCACATGTTCCGTCTACTGGTCGTATACAAGTATTCAAATTATTATCAGTGGCAGGTGCTTACTGGCGTGGGAACTCAAACAATCAAATGATGCAACGAGTTTACGGAACAGCCTTTTTTGATAAAAAAGCTTTGAAAGAATATATCCGTCTGCGTGAAGAAGGAAAAGAAAGAGATCATCGTAAACTAGGGAAAGAACTTGACTTGTTTATGGTTTCTCCAGAAGTTGGTTCTGGTTTGCCATTCTGGCTTCCAAAAGGGGCAACAATCCGACGCACGATCGAACGTTATATCGTAGACAAAGAAGTTAGTCTAGGTTACCAACATGTGTATACACCGATCATGGGAGATGTTGAGTTGTACAAAACATCTGGACACTGGGATCATTATCAAGAAGACATGTTCCCGCCAATGGATATGGGAGATGGCGAAATGCTTGTTCTTCGTCCAATGAACTGCCCTCATCACATGATGGTCTACAAAAACGCCATCCATTCTTACCGTGAATTACCAATTCGTATCGCTGAATTAGGAATGATGCATCGTTATGAAAAATCAGGTGCTTTGTCAGGTTTACAACGTGTACGAGAAATGACGTTGAACGATGGTCATACATTTGTTCGTCCTGACCAAATCAAAGATGAATTTAAGCGTACGCTTGAATTGATGGTCGCGGTATATGCTGACTTCAATATTACAGATTATCGTTTCCGCTTAAGCTACCGCGATCCAAACAATACAGATAAATATTTTGATGATGATGCAATGTGGGAAAAAGCCCAAGCAATGCTGAAAGCTGCTATGGATGAATTAGAGCTAGATTACTTTGAAGCAGAAGGGGAAGCAGCCTTTTACGGACCAAAATTAGATGTCCAAGTCAAAACAGCACTTGGGACAGAAGAAACATTGTCAACTATACAATTAGACTTCTTATTGCCGGAACGCTTTGATTTGACATATGTTGGAGAAGATGGAGAAAATACGCATCGTCCAGTGGTTATCCACCGCGGAATCGTTTCTACGATGGAACGTTTTGTCGCCTATTTGACAGAAGTATACAAAGGCGCTTTTCCAACATGGCTAGCACCAATACAAGCGACAATCATCCCTGTTTCTGTTGATGCACATGGCGATTATGCTTATGAAATCAAAGAACGCTTGCAAATGAAAGGTTTACGTGTAGAAGTCGATGACCGCAATGAAAAAATGGGCTATAAGATTCGTGCCTCTCAAACACAAAAAATTCCTTACCAATTAGTTGTCGGTGATAAAGAATTGGAAGATGCAACAGTGAATGTACGTCGTTACGGAAGCAAAGAAACAGCTGTAGAAGATTTGAATATCTTTATTGATGCTATGGAAGCAGAAGTCAAAAATTACAGCAGAGAAAACAAATAGATAAATCATCTATAAAAAAGCACTAAATAAAAAAACAATCCAAATAATAGAGAACAGATATTCCACAATCCCACAGATGGACAATAGAATTTGCGGGATTGATGGAATGAGCTATCCTATTGTGCGGATTGTTTTTTTGTTTTTTTATCCAGTACACGACCGTTAACAAGGAACTGATATGGTATACTTACATAGACGATTATTAAAAGGATGGAGGAACTTATGAGCGTAATTAGTCGTATTGAAAGTATGATGGAAGATTATTCTTCAGCAGAAAAAAAGTTGGCCAACTACATTATTGGAAATATTGAGAAGGTCCCCACAATGACAGCTAATGAATTAGCGGAGGCTTCAGGTTTGAGTGCGCCGACAGTTGTACGTTTTTCAAAAAAAATCGGGTTTCAAAGTTTGACGGACTTCAAAATCACGATTTCAACAGAATTACAGACTGGAATCGATGAAGGATTTAGCGATATCGAAGCAAATGAGTCCTTTTACTCTATCAAAAACAAACTTGGGAACAATGCGCAAGTAGCGATAAAAGAAACAGTAGATATTCTGGAAGAAGAAACGATCCAAAAAGTCGTAGAATGTTTGGAAACGGCTGAGTCTGTTTTTTTATATGGTGTGGGTGCCTCTTCTTTAGTGGTAGAAGACATTCTGCAAAAATGGTCTCGTGTCGGTAAGCCCATCATTTTTGAAAAAGATATCCATGTCTTGCTCCCACAACTTGTCAGCAATGAGAAGAAGAAAGTACTTTGGCTTGTTTCGAACTCAGGGAGAAGCGCAGATGTAGTTGCATTAGCTGAGCTAGCAAAAAATATGAATATCGAGATCATTGCGTTGACGCAATTTGGAAATAACCCACTTAGCAAGATAGCCGATGTACTCGTACAAACATCAAGACCAAAAGAAATCACCAATCGAAGTGCGGCAACCAATTCACTTTTGGCCCAATTCGCTACGATTGATATCATTTTTTATTTTTATATGGCTAAAAACGAATCACTTAGTGAAAAAGTGAAAAAAACAAGAGAAGCAATTCAAGACTATTTTATGGATTCAAAATAAAAAAACTAAATTTACCTTACTATTTTTGATATAAGTTTTTTTAGAATAACAACTTATAGTTTTCCACAAAGAAATGTTCTATTAAAGTGTTTCACGACTTTAGAAAGCATAATTTTCAAAAATAAGTTTAGTTTTTAATGAAAAAAATAGTTGGATATGCAACTTCAGAGGTTTGCTGTGAAACAAAAAGTTGATTTTATCTTGAAATTAGGTAAAGAATTTCTTGCTCCGCTCATTTTTTCTTTTTTATTAAGAAGTTTTTGGGTACAATGAAGCATGAATGTAAATAGGCGGAAGGATAGGAAATGATGAAAGATTTTATGAAAAAAATAGTAAATACTTCTTGGATAGAAAAAATAAGAAAAGGGGCACAAGAGCCTAAAAACAAAACGTTTCGCCGGTCGCATGTTCCTTTTCGCTTAAATTTTCTTTTTTTCATTATATTTACGTTATTTGTTGCGTTGATTGCTCGATTGGGCTATTTACAGATCGTGAATGGTGAAGAGATGGAAGCGCGAGTGAAATCTACTTCTACGATTACAGTCCAAGAAAGTACCCCTCGTGGAATGATCTACGATTCCACAGGAAAAGCGTTAGTCACAAATAAAGCGAATCAGGCAATCACCTATACGAGGGGCACACAAGTGACGGCTAAAGACCTACTTGAAATCGCAACGAAGCTGAACTCGCTGATTGATGTGCCGGCAGATGAAAATCTGACAGATAGAGATAAAAAAGATTTTTGGCTGGCTGATCCGGAACATTTGAAGGAAGTCACAAAAAGACTTTCGGCAAAAGAAAAGCAATTAGGAAACAGCGAACAATACAGCGCGATGGTCAATAAAGTAACAGATGATGAGATCAACTTAAACGAGGAACAATTAAAGATCGCTACCATCTTTAAACGGATGAACAGTGCATATGAATTAAACACGGTCTATATCAAGAACTCTGGTGTTACTGACCAAGAATTAGCTGTTGTGGCGGAACGTGCTTCTGAGCTTCCAGGAGTTTCGACAGGCACAGACTGGACACGCGAATATAACGCAGCAGATTCACTGAAAAGTATTTTAGGTAGTGTGACGACTGAAAAACAAGGACTTCCGGCAGATGAAGCAGAGAAGTATTTAGCAAAAGGTTATTCTCGAAATGATCGTGTGGGACAAAGTTATTTGGAAAAACAATATGAAGATGTCCTACAAGGAACTAAAACCCAATATGAAGTTTCTCTTGATAATGAAGGCAATGTTTCGAATCAAAAAGAAATCTTCTCTGGGGAAAAAGGTTCTAATTTAATGTTATCGATGAATGCAGAATTCCAATCAAAAGTAGAAGAAATCTTAAAAAGAAATTATCAAACATTGATCAATAATGGTAAAGCACAGTACTCGCCTGGTGCTTATGCAGTAGCCATGAATCCTCAGACAGGAGAAGTGTTAGCCATGACTGGTTTCAGTCATGAGCAAGGTTCCAAGGAAATCACCGAGAATGCTTTGGGTACGATCACTAGCGCCTTTGCTCCAGGGTCTGTAGTCAAGGCTGGTACTTTGACAGCAGGTTGGGCAAGTAACGCGATCAGCGGGAATCAAGTGTTGATTGATGAACCGATTCGTCTACAAGGTGCTTCAGAAAAAAGCTCTGTCTTTAACCGAAACGGACAAGTTGCTCTTGATGCAGTCAAAGCATTGGAATTGTCTTCCAATACGTATATGATCAAAGTGGCATTAAAGATGCTAGGACTAGACTATACTCCTAGAATGGGACTACCTAGTTTAGACGAAGAAGCTAAAGCTTATCAACAATTGAGAGACTCTTTCAAAGAATTTGGTCTTGGTACAACGACTGGGATTGATTTGCCGAATGAATCTCCTGGGATTTCACGCTCTGTTGAGTATATGAAGAAGTTCAATGCGGATAATGGCAAAGAATGGTATACTCCTGGTAACTTTACCGATTTGGCATTTGGACAGTTTGACACATATACACCGATCCAATTAGCTCAATATGCTTCAACAGTCGCTAATGGCGGGAAACGAGTACAGCCTCACCTAGTCAAAGCAATCTATGGCAATGACGAAAATGGGAATTTAGGTGAAGTGAAAAAAGAAATTAGCACGACAGTAGAAAATACGGTCAATATATCTGCAGAAAATATGGCAATCCTCCGTGAAGGATTCCATCAGGTTGTTCATGGTACCGACCCTTACACAACAGCTAAACCATTAGCCAGTGCGAAAATGGACCTTTCTGCAAAAACAGGGACTGCAGAAACGGTTGCGGAAGGTCACCCAGATATTACGACAGTCAATAGTAATATCGTGGCATACGGACCAACAGACAATCCGGAAATCGCAATCAGTGTGGTCTTGCCGAACTTATTAGATGAACAAGACCACATGAACTTGACGATTGCTAAAGAAATAATGGACGCGTATTATGATATGTTCATGGCAAAATAAAAAAGAGGTCGTGAAAAAGCCACTTAGTTTCGAGTATGAAGAAAAATTTTGTGAAAATAGCTTCTCATATTTTTGCTTAAATTTGACTTCATACCGAGAAACTGGCTTTTGAACACTATTTATCAAGAGGGTGTGAAATCAGCACCCTGATCTGAGTATTAGAGAAACAAAATGGGAAAATAGATTTTCATATTTTGCTGTTTTTGAGCTAATACCGAAGGACAGCTGATTGAGCACCGTTTACTCGGCAAAAAAGGTTGTGACAAAAATTGTCACAACCTTTTTTAGTGGAATCTAATTCTCTATTGTAGTTTAAGTAATTTTTCCAGATAAACAGCTAAACCGTCTTCTTGATTGCTCAAAGGAGTGACATCATTTGCGATGCCTTTGAGCTGATCAGTACCATTAGCCATAGCCACTCCCCAGCCTGCATAATCCAGCAGCTCCAAATCGTTATGCTCATCACCAAAAGCAATCACGTCTTGTTGATCAATAGATAGGTAGTTAGCAATCTCTTGCACACCTTTTGCTTTTTGTATTCCTTTTGAAACAATCTCTAAGATCGCCGTAGGACCGCCCCACGTACGAATATCCACATAACTGCCAAATTGACGTGTTAATTCAGCAGATACAGCTTCTGCAAAACGCTTGTCTGTTCGGACAAGCAAAGATGTAGGATTTGTCGTCAGATTTTTAGGAGAAAGCAAGTTTTTTTCTCCAGGACGTGAAGAAGCAAAAATTTTTTCATCAAAGAAGTCAAAGCTGTCGATAAAAAAAGTATCCCGATTTTCAGCAGCGATAAAGTCTAAATTCAATTGTTTTTTTTGCGATAAGATTTCAAAAGCAATTTCACGATTAATCAATGTTTCTCTTTCGCCATCCCAATGTTGATTAGGGATATGCACCAGTGCGCCGTTAAAATTAACCATCGGTGTTGTTAACTCTAATTGTTGGTAAAATTGATGGCTCATTCGAAATGGGCGTCCAGTAGCGATACTGACATGATGACCAGCATTGATTGCTTTTTTCAGGGTTTCTTTTGTTTTAGAGGTAATCATCGAATCTTGATTGAGGGTGGTTCCGTCCAGATCGATGGCAATTAATTTTTTATTCAATAAAGGTCCTTCCTTCCTCAACTAGCATTTGTTTTAGTCTAGCATATTTTAGTTAATTAACAAGAGGAATCAGTTATTCCTAACAAAAAATACAGTTATGGCTATGTAAATAAATGAATACGAGCTAAACACGAACATTAAGTATTGTTTTCGGTTTTTTTGTTAAAAAAACGTTGAAAAACGAATAAAACGTCTATATAATTTGAAATTGTTCGATGGATTTGCCATATTTTGCATATTTTTTATTATTATAGTTTTCCATCAGAAAAAAATTCAGGGAGTGGAACTTTTTATGGAAAAGTTTTTCGGTTTAAAGAAAAACAATACAAATGTATCAACTGAAATAATGGCGGGAGTAACGACATTCTTTGCCATGAGCTATATCTTATTCGTAAATCCGACGATTTTATCAGCATCAGGTATGCCGTTCCAAGCAGTATTTCTAGCCACAATCATTGCATCAATCATTGGTACGCTAGTCATGGGATTGTTCGCGAATGTACCATATGCTCAGGCACCTGGTATGGGATTGAACGCATTTTTCACTTTTACGGTCGTTTTTGGGCTTGGCTATTCTTGGCAACAAGCCTTGGCAATGGTTTTTATTTGCGGATTAATCAATATTTTTATTACTGTTACAAATATCCGAAAGATGATCATTCGGGCGATTCCTGAAAGTCTTCAACATGCGATTGGTGGCGGGATCGGTATTTTCGTTGCGTATGTCGGGATCAAAAATGCAGGATTTTTATCTTTTTCAGCAGACCAATCTGCTATTTCGAGTTCTGTCGTTGAAGGTGGAAAAGCAACAAATGTTACGATAAATGGCGGAATCGTTCCCGCGTTAGCCAACTTTGACAACGCACCTATCTTGTTAGCTGTGATTGGTTTGGTGCTGACAGCCATTTTAGTTGTAAAAAACGTCCGTGGTGCTATTCTTATCGGTATCGTAGCGACCACAGTCCTTGGGATTTTTATGGGTGTTGTTGATTTAAGTTCCATTGATTGGCAAACGAATTCGTTAGGCAATTCATTTAAAGAATTAGGAACAACGTTCGGTGCAGCATTTGGTTCTGAAGGAATGCAATCTTTATTCAGTGATTCTTCCAAGATCCCTCAAGTATTGATGACGATCATCGCATTCAGTTTATCTGATACATTTGATACGGTCGGAACATTTATCGGTACAGGACGCCGCACAGGTATTTTCTCAAAAGAGGACGAGATCGCATTGGAAGATGGCCGCGGGTTCAAAACAAAAATGGATAAAGCGCTATTTGCAGATGCAATCGCTACTTCCGTAGGTGCTATCTTTGGTACATCAAATACAACAACTTATGTCGAATCTGCAGCTGGAATCGGGGCCGGCGGACGTACTGGTTTGACTTCAGTAGTAGTGGCAGTGCTATTCGCATTAAGTAGTCTGTTCTCCCCGCTGATCGCCATTGTACCAAATCAAGCAACTGCGCCAGCACTGATTTTGGTCGGAGTAATGATGATGGCTTCTTTCGCAGACATCAAATGGCTAGATATGGAAGAAGCTTTACCAGCCTTCTTTGCATCGATCTTTATGGGATTGTGCTATAGCATTTCTTATGGGATTGCAGCAGGATTTATTTTCTATACAATTGTCAAAGTAATCAAAGGAAAATTCAATGAAGTTTCTGTTGCTTTGTGGATTGTTGATATTTTATTCATCATCAACTTCATCATTCTAGCAACGATTTAAATAAAGAGAAGGGATTGGAACAGCATTTTTTCCGGTCTCTTTTTTTTTACATAAAAAGAACGTTACATATAAAATAATCTTTGCGGGATTTTTCTCTTTTTACTGGCGAGATCGTTGCTTGTTTATTCGAAAATAGGTATGATAAAAGAGACGAAAGAGGGATGATAGATGAAGATTAATTGGAGAAAAAATTTAGTGATTGCATGGATTGGCTGTTTTTTCACTGGTGCAAGTATTAGTTTAGTTATGCCATTCATACCAGTTTATGTTGAGCAACTAGGAACACCAAAAGATCAAATCGAATTGTTTTCGGGACTAGCAATCTCTGTTACTGCTTTTGCATCTGCCGTGGTTGCACCAATCTGGGGAAATCTAGCTGATCGAAAAGGTCGAAAACTCATGATGATCCGTGCAGCAGCTGGGATGACGTTGACGATGGGTTCTTTAGCTTTTGTGCCGAACGCGTATTGGCTTTTGATCATGCGTTTTTGGAACGGGATTTTGTCTGGGTATATTCCAAATGCAACAGCAATGATTGCTTCACAAGCGCCTAGAGAAAAGAGCGGATGGGCATTAGGAACATTATCCACCGGAGCGATTGCGGGAAATCTGATCGGACCTTCTATGGGCGGTGCATTGGCTCAGTGGTTTGGTATGGAAAATGTATTCTTGATCACAGGGGCTTTGTTGATGATCACAACGGTGTTGACCATCTTCTTAGTCAAAGAAGATTTCCATCCAATCGAGAAAAAATATCTGATAAGCACCAAAGAAATTTTTTCAAAAATGGATCATCTCTCTATTTTGATTGGTCTCTTCATCACGACCTTGATTTTACAGATAGGGATCACTACGATCAGCCCTATTTTGACCTTATATATTCGTGAATTGAGCGGAAATACAGAAAATATCCTGTTTGTCAGCGGCTTGATTGTTTCGATAGCTGGTGTTTCCGCAGTCTTTTCTTCACCAAAACTAGGAAAACTAGGGGATAAGATTGGGAATCAAAAAGTTTTAATTGGCGGACTCATCTTATCATTTTGCTGTTATTTGCCCATGGCGTTTGTCACGACACCACTCCAATTAGGTATACTTCGTTTTATTTTAGGTTTTTCAACTGGTGCTTTGATGCCTTCTGTCAATACACTGATCAGTAAAATCACGCCACAAGAAGGGGTTAGCCGAATCTATAGCTATAATCAGATGTTCAGTAACTTTGGACAGGTTCTAGGACCCATGTTGGGGTCGACAGTTGCGCATGCTTATAATTACAGTGCTGTTTTTATTGTGACAAGTTTATTCGTCCTGTCAAATATTCTTCTTTCTCTATTCAATTTTCGTAAAGTTCTTCGCAGTAGATTATAATAGTGCTGAAAATTGGAAATAAAAAAGAGCTTGAGATATCTCAAGCTCTTGGCTGGTTTTTTACGAATGGGCAGAGGTTTCTTTTCTTGGCGCAACTGCACCAATCAAAAGGATAATGACACCCGCAATTAATGAAATGATTGTTGTCAAAGTAAAATCATATGTTCCGCTTGTTAATGCAGCACCAATATAACCGACTACTTGACCTAGAACGACAGCCCAGAATAATGTAACGATATATCGCATAAAGAACACCTCTTTTCTATCTTAATTTTACCAGATTTTCTTTGAATGTAAAGAAACGAGACTAAATCTCAATAAAATTCGAGTTCTTGTGAAAGAACTCATTTCTACAGACTAGAAGCAAGCAAATGAAGCAGAACAATTAACTTCAGCACTTGTTATTTAATGAAAGTAAAAGGATCATACCTTTTAACGCTAGTGAATTTTAACGAAAAAAAAGGCGGAATGCAAGATGTTTTTCCCACAACTTTATACAATTACTTCTTATTCTCTTTTACAAAGTACGATCCGTATTCGAGAATATGTACAAGAAGCAAAAAAACAAGGCTACACTTCATTAGCCATAACGGATAAAGATGTCTTATACGGTGCACCTGAATTCTATCGTATTTGTGTAGAAGAAGAAATACAGCCAATCATTGGATTACATCTTAGTTATACTTATGAAGAAAAAAATTATGGTTTGCTTGCGTACGCAAAAGATGAGACAGGTTATCAGCAACTGATGAAACTTTCCAGTCGAAAAATGATCCAAGAAAAAATGGCACTTGATGATATGATAGAAACCGACCATCTAGTGTTTGTCGTTCCGGCAACTCATTCTGTTTCTGAGGCTTTCAATAAAGAGGAACATTTTTTCAGTCATTGGCAGTTTTTGCTTGAAAATGTTTTTACTAAAGATTTTTATATCGGCTTGTCAGAAAACACGCCTAATCAATTGCCTGAATGGTATCAGTATGTGACAAAAGAAAATTATCCGCTTTGTGCATTGCATCCAATCGCTAGTTTACAGCAAGAAGACCTTTTTGCGCTTGAAGTGATGAAGCATATCAAAGAGGGAAGTCAGATGCCTTTAGAAAGTTTATCTGCACCTTTACCATCAGCAAATGGTTACCTGATTTCAGAACAAGAAATGATCAAACGATTCGAAGAAGCAGGTCTTTCACAAGCTGTAATAGGTGCTCAGCGCTTAGCTGAATCGATTTCATTTGAATTTCAGTTTCATCAGAAATTACTCCCGCATTATCCCGTCCCTCAGGGAAAACAAGCTGGAGAATATTTAAGAGAGCTATGCTACTCGCAAGTAGAACATCGGATCGTTGATTATACAAAGGAGTACCGAGAACGTTTGGACTATGAGTTATCTGTCATCCATCAAATGGGATTCGATGATTATTTCCTGATCGTATGGGATGTAATGGCTTTTGCTCATAGAAATAAAATCGTTACCGGTGCAGGCCGTGGTTCTGCTGCTGGTTCATTAGTAGCCTATGTGTTAGAAATCACAGATGTGGATCCATTAGAGTATGACTTGCTATTCGAACGATTTTTAAATCCTGAACGTTTTACGATGCCGGATATTGATTTGGATATTCCTGACAACCGACGTGAGGAAGTATTGAATTATGTTCGAGAAAAGTATGGACAATATCACATGGCGCAAATCGCGACATTTGGTACAATGGCTGCAAAAATGGTTCTTAGAGATGCAGCTAGAGTGTTTGGTCTGTCACAAAGTGAAGCAAACCGCTGGTCAAAAGCAATACCAAACCAACTGAAAATCACATTGACCCAAGCTTACAAAACATCGCGTCAACTAGTAGAATTAGTTCAGGCAAGCGAAAAAAACCAACTTTTATTCAAAACCGCAGTGATTTTAGAAGGATTGCCAAGACACGTTTCGACTCACGCAGCAGGGGTAGTTATCAGCGATAGGAATCTACTTGAATTAGTACCGCTCCAACGCGGTTCTGATGAAGCTTTTCTGACTCAGTATACGATGAATGAGGTAGAAGCCATCGGTCTTTTGAAAATGGACTTTCTAGGACTACGTAACTTATCGATTATTGATTTTACTTTAAAGGCTGTTAAGCGAGTAGAAGGGCAGGAAATCCGATTAAAAGAGATCCCATTAAATGATGTAAAAACGCTACTCTTGTTTCAACGAGGCGAAACTTCAGGAGTATTTCAATTTGAATCCGCTGGTATTCGAAACGTTTTACGAAGATTAGGACCAGAAAACATCGAAGATATTGCCGCAGTCAATGCGTTGTATCGTCCAGGTCCTATGCAAAATATCGATACTTTCATTGCCAGAAAAAAAGGAAAAGAAGCCATTCGCTACCCCGATGATTCACTGATCCCGATTTTGAAAAACACATACGGGGTGATTGTCTATCAGGAACAAATCATGCAGATTGCCTCGACTATGGCTGGATTTACATTAGGACAGTCAGATATTTTGAGGCGGGCAGTTAGTAAAAAGAAAAAAGACGTATTAGATGAAGAAAAGTCGCATTTTGTATCAGGAGCATTACAACAAGGATATTCGGAAAAAACAGCAGTGACTGTATATGAATATATTGAAAAATTTGCAAACTATGGATTCAATCGGTCGCATGCATTTGCTTATTCCTTCGTGGGATTCCAAATGGCATATCTAAAGGCTCATCATCCAGGAGCTTTCTTTACCAGTCTAATGAATTCTGTTCGGCATAACACAACGAAATTGAAAGAATATATTGCAGAAGCACGTAAAAATAAACTCAAACTTTCTTCACCATCCATCAATCAAAGCAATTATAGTTTTGAGTTGGTCAATAAGGAAGAAATCAGATTCGGGCTGACAGCGATAAAAGGCATCCGACGTGATTTTGTAGAAGATGTATTGAATGAAAGAAAACAAAATGGCCCGTTCAAGTCAGTAGATCAATTCCTCATACGGATCGATAAGCGGTGGCTGAAATTAGAGTTACTGCAATCACTGACAGCAGTAGGTGTTTTTGATGAATTATCTCCTAACAGGAAACAGTTGATGCTTGATCTCGAAGGAAAAATCCAAAATATCGTTTACAGCGGTGGCAGTCTAGATTTGCTAGGAATCATGGCATTAAAAGAAGAAGAAGTTGCTGACTATACACTAGAAGAACGACTGAAGCTGGAAGAGGAATACTTAGGTGTTTATTTGTCAGGACATCCTGCAGAAGGGTTTGACCGACTTCGTTTAGCTAAACAGGTTCAGCTGATTACAGATATCGTTCCTAATCAACCAGTCAATTTACTATTGATGATAAAGGAAGTTAGAGAGATTCGGACAAAAAAAGGCGAACTGATGGCCTTCGTGGAAGGAACCGATAGTAGCGGAGAAATTTCTGTCACGGTTTTTCCAACTCTTTATCGAAAATATCGTAACCTGTTTGCAGTTGATCAAGTGATTTTTGTTCAAGGGCGTAGCGAAATCAGCAAATATAACCAGGAACTACAATTGATTGGAGAAAGCTTTGCTGATCCTCGTCAGTTAGAAACACAGTATCCTTCACAAACGTGCTATTTGCGTATAACAGAAGAACGGGAAGACCCTGAGATAATGAAACAATTACAAGGGATTTTTCAGAAACACCCAGGATATATTCCAGTAATTATGTACCACGAAAAAACACAACGAAAAGTTGTTCTGTCAGATGCTTATTGGGTGGATGACAGCAAGAGTATAAAGGGACAACTTGTTTCTCTACTTGGCGAAGATAATGTGGTTTTCAAATAACTTACGGTAAAAAATACTACTTGCTTTCATTTTTTTTCATTTTTTTATCCGTAAATCAAGACAAGCGAGAAAAATAATGTTAGAATGTTAGTCGTGGTTAACGCAAAAATGGTTGTAAACCTAAGTTATACTTAGGATAAAGTATTTTAATGAGGTGAATGTTTATTATGAAACGCATCGGAATTTTGACCAGTGGCGGAGACGCACCTGGAATGAATGCAGCTGTTCGTGCCGTTGTTCGTAAAGGTATTTACGAAGGACTGGAAGTATACGGGATCAATTATGGGTTTGCCGGTTTAGTTGCTGGAGATATTCGTCGTCTTGATGTGGCAGATGTAGGTGACAAGATCCAACGTGGTGGTACATTCTTGTATTCTGCACGTTATCCAGAATTTGCAACTGAAGAAGGTCAATTAAAAGGAATCGAACAATTGAAAAAATTCGGGATCGAAGGTCTAGTGGTTATCGGAGGAGACGGTTCTTATCATGGCGCAATGGCTTTGACAAAACGTGGATTCCCAGCAGTAGGTATTCCTGGAACAATCGATAATGATATTCCTGGTACTGACTTCACAATCGGTTTTGATACAGCAATCAATACAGTGCTAGAATCAATTGACCGTATTCGTGACACAGCGACTTCTCATGTTCGTACATTCGTTATCGAAGTAATGGGACGCAATGCAGGTGACATCGCTTTATGGTCAGGTGTAGCTGGCGGAGCAGATGAAATCATCATCCCAGAACATGATTTTGATATGGCTTCAGTTGCTAAAAAAATCCAAGAAGGCCGTGATCGTGGGAAGAAACATTGCTTGATCATCTTGGCTGAAGGTGTAATGGGCGGAAATGAATTCGCTGAAAAACTTTCAGAATTTGGCGACTATCATACACGTGTATCTATCTTGGGACACGTTGTCCGTGGTGGAGCACCAAGCGCACGCGACCGCGTCTTAGCAAGTAAATTCGGTGCTTACGCTGTCGAATTGCTTCAAGAAGGAAAAGGTGGATTATGTGTCGGTATCCATGACAACGAAATCGTTGCAGCTGACATCATTGATACACTAGAAAACAACAAGCATAAACCAGACTTATCATTATATGATCTAAATAATTCACTTTCATTTTAAGAGTGAAAGAAACCAAGCTATTTAAGCTGTGTACAGCTTTAAATAAACAAAATTGAATGGGAGAGTTTTTTAAATGAAAAAAACCAAAATCGTTAGTACATTAGGACCAGCAAGTAACTCAGTAGAAATTATTTCTCAATTGATTGAATCTGGGGCAAATGTCTTCCGCTTTAACTTTTCTCATGGTGACCATGAAGAACAATTATCACGTATGACTATGGTCCGTGAAGCAGTTAAAAAGACAGGAAAAGATGTCGGTATTCTTTTAGATACAAAAGGAGCTGAAATCCGTACAACTGTTCAAGGCACAACAGAAGCTGATTTTGGTCGTGCAGGATACATCAAATTTGAAGTAGGAGATCAAACACGCATCTCTATGGATCCTGAACATGTAGGTTCAAAAGAAAAAATCGCGGTTACTTACCCAGGATTATTTGACGATGTTCACGTAGGCGGACACGTTTTATTCGATGATGGCTTGATCGACATGGAAATCATTGAAAAAGACGAAGCAAACCGTGAATTAGTCGTAGAAGTTAAAAATGCAGGTATGCTAGGATCACGTAAAGGAGTAAATGCACCAGGCGTTTCTATCAGTTTGCCAGGTATTACTCCAAAAGATGCTGACGATATTCGTTTTGGTTTAGATAACGATATCGACTTTATCGCTGCAAGTTTTGTACGTAAAGCACAAGACGTTCTAGATATTCGCGAAATTTTAGAAGAAAAAGACATGACTCATGTTCAAATCTTCCCTAAAATCGAATCTCAAGAAGGTATCGACAACATTGACGAAATCATCAAAGTTTCTGACGGTGTTATGATTGCCCGTGGAGATATGGGTGTGGAAATCCCAGCTGAACTAGTACCAATGGTTCAAAAACGTATCATCAAAAAATGTAACGCTGCTGGTATCCCAGTTATCACTGCTACACAAATGTTAGAATCAATGCAAGAAAACCCACGTCCAACACGTGCGGAAGCTTCTGACGTTGCCAATGCTGTATTTGACGGAACAGATGCAACAATGTTATCTGGTGAATCTGCAAACGGAGACTACCCAGTTGAAGCTGTTTCAACAATGGCACGTATCGACCAAGAAGCTGAAAATGCATTATCAGAATTAGGTACATTCCAATTGAACGAATTCGATAAAACAGATGTAACTGAAACAATCGGTTTATCTGTAGCTCGTGCTGCAAAAAATCTAGGGGTCAAAACAATCGTTGCTGCAACTGAATCAGGCTACACTGCAAAAATGATTTCAAAATATCGCCCAGATGCAGATATCTTGGCTGTTACTTTTGACGAACGCACAAAACGTGGTTTGATGTTAAACTGGGGTGTTTACCCAACAGTTGCTGAAAAACCATCAACAACTGATGAAATGTTTGAACTAGCAGCTAAAAAAGCTGTTGAATTAGGTTTCGCATCAGAAGGCGATTTAATCTTGATCACTGCTGGTGTACCAGTTGGCGAACGCGGAACAACTAACGTGATGAAAATTCAAATGATTGGTTCTAAATTATTAGAAGCTCAAGGCGTTGGACAAAAATCTGTCGTTGCAAATGCAGTTATTGCTTCATCTGCTGAAGAAGCTGTAAAAAAAGCAAAAGACGGAATGGTTCTAGTTGTACCATCAACTGACAAAGAATACATGCCTGCAATCGAAAAAGCAGCTGCTGTTATCGTTGAAGAAGGCGGATTGACTTCTCACGCTGCAGTTGTAGGAATTGCACAAGATATTCCTGTAATCGTTGGTGCTAAAGGCGCAACAACAACAATTACTGATGGCGAATTGATTACTGTTGATTCACGTCGCGGCATCGTTTACCGTGGCGAAACAACAGCTATCTAATTTAGCTTAATACAAAATAAAAACAGCTCTTCATTTACGAAGAGCTGTTTTTTTGTGCTGTAACGAATTCATGGATGACTTGGACTACTTGTTCTTGAAGCGGTGTGACAAGCTGTTGTGTTCGTTTTGCCAATGAAATCAAGAAGCGAGGCTGAACTTCGTCTGAAAGTGGGAGGCAAACTAAATGATCTTCAGGATGTACAGCAATCTCTGTCAAAAAACCGATACCAACATTTTCACGGATCATACTCTTTAAAATCGTCAAATCATTGCTTTGATAAACAACTTTTGGTTGAGTGTGTGTTTGTTTAGAAAGTTTAGTGAATGCTGCTGGGTGGACATAATGTTCGTTCAATAACACAAACTGTTCATCTGATATATCTTTGAAAGAGACCGCCTTCTGCTGGGCCAGAGGGTGAGTAGGCGGAACGACGATCATGAAACGTTTATCCAAAAGCAATTCTGTTTCTAAATATTGATCTACGATTGGCTGTGTTGAGCCTAATACGGCTAAATCGATCCTCCCTTGACGGATCATTCCATATAAGTCCCGAGAGCCTCCATCGGTGATTTCAATCTGATTCATCAACTCATGCTTGATAAAGTAACCTGACAGTTTTGGAAAGTACTCATTGCCGATAATAGGCGGCAAGCCAAAACGCAGCTTTTTCTTTTGTAACTGAGTGATTTCAGCCCTTGCAGTAGAAATCTCTTGGAGAATAGTTTGTGCATGGAGAAACAGCTGCTTTCCAGAAGGTGTGACGATTAATTCGTGATGCGAACGATCTCTTGTGATAAGTACGGCGTCAAACTCTTTTTCAAGACGTTGTAATGCATATGTAATAGTAGGTTGGCTCACACGGAAATAATTAGCCACTTTCGTAAAGTTTTTTTGTTTGACGATTTGGACGTAGTATTCAATATCTTTCGTGTTCATAAAGATCATCCGCTCCTTTGATAGAATAATGATTATTGTAAATGATTCTGAAGATGATAGCAAATAGAGGCTTTCTGTTAAAGATATTTCTGTTTTTTTATGAACTGCAAGGTGTCAAGAAAATTTCATTGACAACATGGTTTTTGCCCTGTATAATTGCTTTTGTTGCTTAGGAGTGATGAAAAATGAAATGGTCTTTATTGGAATTGAGAAAATACCAGGAGACACCGTTAACTTTTCATGAGACGCTCGACTTGAAAGCCGCTCTCATGAAGCGAGACAATTTAATACTTGATGTTGCGCCAGTGGAAGTCGAAGGTTTGGTCTCAGTTGATAAGAAAGGCTATATCGTTCATTACACTGTGCAGACGACTTTGACAGTTCCTTCAACACGTTCGCTAGAACCTGTTGAACTGCCGATGGATTTTTCTGTAGACGAAGTATTCATGACAGAAGAACAATTCCAAAGCAGAGATGAGCAAATGTCTGCAGATGAGATTTTGCTGATTGAAGGTCCGTTATTGAATTTAGCAGAGTCAATTGAAGACAACATCTTATTGGCGATTCCGATGCGGGTATTGACGAAAGAAGAGGAAGCAGCAACAGAACTTCCAAAAGGCAATGATTGGGAAGTTGTTTCCGAAGAAGAATACCAACGCAGAAAAATGGAAGAAGCCGAGAATAAAATTGATCCTCGTCTTGCAAAACTATCTGAACTTTTTGATTCTGAATCAAAAAACGACGATAACAAGTAAGATTGGAATATATTGTATCTATTATAGGTGCAAGACTTTACAAGGAGGTGTAGCAAAATGGCAGTACCAGCTAGAAGAACATCAAAAGCTAAAAAAGCAAAACGTCGTACACACTACAAGTTGACAATCAAAGGATTAAACGAATGTCCAAACTGTGGTGAAATGAAAAAAAGCCATCACGTATGTGCAAATTGTGGTTACTATGATGGTAAGGACGTAATGTCAAAAGAAGCTTAATACATTTTAATTAGAAAATGTAAAACCTCAAGGCTAACCATGGAGCCTTGAGGTTTATTTTTTTATAAGCGGTAAATAAAAAATATGTTGTTCTTTAGTTTGCAATGTAGCCGTGTTAAGCTATAATGTAAGAGATTAGGGAGAAATCCCGTATGTAGGAGGAGTTCATATGTCAAAACAACAAATCGGCGTTGTCGGTATGGCCGTTATGGGTAAAAATCTAGCCTTGAATATAGAAAGCCGCGGCTATTCAGTGGCCTTATTCAACCGTACAGGGGCTAAAACAACCGCTGTAGTAGAAGAACACCCAGATAAAAATTTCAAAGCAACGTACACAATCGAAGAATTTGTAGAATCAATCGAAAAACCACGTCGGATTCTTCTGATGGTCAAAGCAGGACCAGCAACAGATGCAACAATCCAAGAGTTGCTTCCTCACCTTGATAAAGGCGATATTCTGATTGACGGAGGAAATACATTCTTTAAAGATACGATGCGTCGTAATGAAGAATTAGCCAACTCTGGTATTAACTTTATCGGTACAGGCGTTTCCGGCGGTGAAGAAGGAGCTTTAAAAGGACCTTCAATCATGCCTGGTGGACAAAAAGAAGCGTATGAGCTAGTTGCACCAATCTTAGAGCAAATTTCTGCAAAAGCAGAAGACGGAGCACCATGTGTTACCTATATTGGCCCAAACGGAGCCGGACACTATGTGAAAATGGTACACAACGGTATTGAGTATGGAGATATGCAACTGATTGCTGAATCTTATGACTTGATGAAGAATATTTTAGACCTTTCAGTAGAAGAAATGGCTGATATCTTTAAAGAATGGAATCAAGGTGAATTAGACAGCTACCTGATCGAAATCACAGCTGACATCCTGACTCGAAAAGACGATGAAGGCACAGGTAAACCAGTCGTAGATGTGATCCTTGATGCAGCTGGAAATAAAGGAACAGGTAAATGGACAAGCCAAAGTGCGCTTGACTTAGGCGTGCCACTTCCATTGATTACTGAATCTGTATTTGCTCGTTACATTTCTGCTTATAAAGAAGAACGCGTACAAGCAAGTAAAATTTTGTCTCGCACGAACGATTTTGAGTTCACAGGAGACAAAAAAGAATTGGTCGAAAAAATCCGAGAAGCGTTGTATTTCAGTAAAATCATGAGTTATGCTCAAGGATTTGCTCAATTACGTGTCGCTTCAAAAGAATTTGATTGGGATTTGCCATTTGGCGAAATCGCAAAAATCTGGCGCGCTGGATGTATCATCCGAGCTCGATTCTTGCAAAAAATCACGGATGCTTATGACAAAAATCCTGAGATCGAAAATTTATTGCTAGATGATTATTTCGTTGAAATCACGAAAAAATATCAGCAATCAGTCCGAGACGTCGTTGCCTTGGCTGTCCAAGCTGGCGTACCTGTACCAACTTTCTCATCAGCCATCGCTTACTTCGATTCATACAGAGCAGAACGTCTGCCTGCAAATATAATCCAAGCCCAACGCGATTACTTTGGCGCACACACATATGAACGTGTCGACAAAGAAGGAATCTTCCATTACTCATGGTACCATGAAGAATAATAGTCTTTTGGCTGTTAGGAAATGAGAAAATAAAAAGAGGACGAAAGAGCTGAAGTCAATTGTTATGAGTAGACTTCAGCTCTTTTTTAAAACTGCTATTCATGATAAAATGACTATAGATTTTTAAGCAGATTATCGGTATAATGATAGAGTTTTTAAAAAGCCAGTAGATAGAAAGGATAAAATAATAAATGAGTAATATTCTAATCATTGAAGATGAAAAGAACTTAGCTCGATTTGTCGAGCTAGAGTTGAAGCATGAAGGGTATAACGCAGAAGTCCATTACAACGGTCGTACTGGTTTAGATGCGGCATTAAATAATGAGTGGGATGCCATATTGTTGGACCTGATGCTTCCAGAATTGAACGGTTTAGAAGTCTGCAGACGCGTACGCCAAGTCAAAAATACACCAATCATTATGATGACTGCAAGAGATTCTGTAATTGATCGTGTATCGGGACTTGACCATGGAGCAGATGACTACATCGTCAAACCATTTGCTATCGAAGAACTATTAGCGCGTCTTCGAGCATTGTTGCGTCGAATCGATATTGAAGGTGACAAAAATGTGGCAAAACAAACCACTATTACTTATCGTGATTTGACTATCGAAAAAGAAAACCGTGTCGTACGTCGCGGAAACGAAGTAATTGAACTAACAAAAAGAGAATACGAATTGCTACTTACTTTAATGGAAAACGTGAACGTGGTATTAGCACGTGATGTTTTACTAAATAAAGTGTGGGGATACGAAACGGAAGTTGAAACAAACGTAGTGGATGTATATATTCGTTATCTTCGCAATAAAATTGACGTTCCAGGGGAGGAAAGCTATATCCAAACTGTCCGCGGAACAGGTTATGTGATGCGCTCGTGATAAAGCCGAAAAAATCGGAAAAAAGAGAACTGAAAGGGCCCTCCTTGACAATCAAGTGGGCCTTTGCGAGTTCTTTCTTCATATTCGTCGTATTTACAATTTTTGCGGTCATTACCTATAAATCATCTATCAATCTGATTGTTGCAAAAGAAAGAAACAATGTAGAACGTACGATTTCAGAAGTAGCCTCTCGTTTGGCTAACTCGGATGAAGAACTGACATTAGTGAATACGTATCGTAATCTGACAAAAGCGACAAATGACGGAGATGAGGTCATAGATCATACTTCACTGGTCGAAGGAAACTTAATGAAGATTGATTCCTTTATAGCTGAGCTAGGGCAGCCTTCGATGGATCTTTATGTGTATGATTTAGATGAGAACTTGATTTTCAAAACTCACGAAAACAGTCGAAACTTGATCCAAACAACACGTAAAGTGCCAACGATTGTTACACTAGAAGGGAAAACTGGCTTTTTATCTATACAGCCTATATATTCTAAAGGAACAAGAGAAAAGATTGGTTATGCGCAAAGCTTCTATGAATTATCTTCTTTCTATGATATCCGAAATAAGCTATTATTGACTCTTATTGTTTTAGAAGTCGTTTCTTTGATTTTAAGTAGTATTTTAGGTTTCTTTTTATCTTCTTACTTCTTGAAACCACTCAAGGTACTCAGAGATACAATGGATACTATACGTAAAGATCCGCAATCAGATATCCACATGCCTGAAATCGACACGAATGATGAATTGGCAGATTTAGCTGAAATATTCAATGAGATGCTTGACCGCATGCGTTTGTATATCGAACAACAAGAGCAGTTCGTGGAAGACGTCTCTCATGAGTTAAGAACTCCTGTAGCAATCATTGAAGGGCATCTTAGTCTGCTAAATCGTTGGGGGAAAGATGATCCTGAAATATTGGAAGAATCATTAAGAGCCAGCATGCAAGAAATCAGCCGCATGAAAAGCTTAGTTCAAGAGATGCTAGACTTATCTAGAGCAGAACAAGTAGATGTCCATTATGCAAATGAAACAACTAAAGGAAAAGAAGTCACCTATCAAGTTTATAATAATTTCAAGATATTATACCCAGACTATGTGATTACTTTAGATGATGATTTGACAAAAGAAGTGACCCTGCAAATTTATCGTAATCACTTTGAGCAATTAATCATTATCATATTGGATAACGCAGTAAAATATTCAACTACACGAAAAGAAGTCCATATCTCTATTTCTTCTACTCTGAATGAATTTGAGATTGCTATACAGGACTTTGGTGAAGGAATACCCAAAGAAGACCTTAATAAGATCTTCAATCGTTTTTATCGTGTGGATAAAGCGAGGGCTAGAACGAAGGGCGGAAATGGTCTGGGATTGTCTATCGCAAAACAATTGGTTGAAAACTACAAAGGTCGTATCTTAGCAGAAAGCGTAGTTGGGCAAGGGACTATCTTTAGAATTTTTATTCCTATCGCAAAAACAGAAGACAAGTAAAGCATGTGCTTTGCTTGTTTTTTATATTATCGATTAAGAAAGAAGAAGCCAAATAAAAGCAGATAAGAAATTTAGGATGGTCATTATAAAGAAATCTAGCGAACAATAAAATAGAATAACATTCGTTGGTAAATTGTAAATAGCTTTTAGGTGAACAAAAAACAATAAAAATACTTTAATATTCGTCTTTAAAAATAATAAAGAAAAATAGGAAATTTTCTATTGCAATTTTATAAAGAGATTGCTATATTATTATTTGTTCTAAATGATTCCTTTAAGGTGTCGCTAAAAATTATAAAAAATAGTGTTGACGCATTTTTGATATCATGTTATAATAACGAAGTCGCTTAGATGAGGAAGTTTATAAAGCTTGATTTTATCGAAACAAACTTCAAAAAAGTTATTGACAAATAACAAATGAAATGGTATGATAATCAAGTCGCTGCTAATGAGCGATAAAGGTATTTAGAAAAAATAAACAAAAAAAGTTGTTGACATTCTCTTCTGGATCTGATAAGATTAAAGAGTTGTTGAAACAAAAAGATTAGACCTTTGAAAACTGAACAAAGTAAGACAAACCAAATGTGTAGGGCGTCTTGATTCAATTCAAGACAACAAACATTTTTAACAAGCAAGCAATATGCTAGCAAACAAATTGAGCTTAACAATCGT